>DATNBT010000402.1:0-12237 GCA_035571855.1 Vicinamibacterales bacterium | reverse complement strand
GCGATCGCCGGCGTGCTGATCGGCATCGTCGCGCTGAAATACCCGCAGGTGCTCGGCGCCGGCTACGACTCGATCGATCAGGCGATGCACGATCAGTACGGCTGGCGCCTGCTGGCGTCGCTCTGCGTGATGAAGCTGCTGGCGACGACGACGTCGTTCGTGACGGGGACGCCGGGCGGCATGTTCGCACCGACGCTGTTCATCGGCGCGATGCTCGGCGGCGCGGTCTGCGGCATCGAGCGTCTGATCGCGCCTGGCGTGACGGGTCCCATCGGCGCGTACGTGCTGGTCGGCATGGGCACGACGTTCGCCGGCATCCTGCGCGCGCCGATGACGTCGGTGTTCATGATCGTGGAGGTCAGCGGCAACTACTCGATCATCCTGCCGGTGATGATCTCGAACACGATCGCGTATCTCGTGTCACGGCAGTTCCAGCACGCCGGGCTTTTCGATCTGCTGGCGCGGCAGGACGGCACGGACCTGCCGTCGATGGAGGAAGAGCGCGAAGTCGAAGTCCACGCCGTCGAAGACGCGATGCGCGATCCGGCGGCGACGACGCTGCCGGGCGAGGAGTCGATCGCGCAGGGCGTGGAGCGGGCGACGCAGGTCGACAGCGACTTTTTTCTGGTGCCGATGGACAGCGGCGTGTGGGGCGCGATCTCGCGCGCCGATCTGCTGGCGCGCGCGAACGACGGCCGGCGTGACGAACGGCTGTCGGCCGCCGTCACGCCGATTCCCGGACCGTACCTGTACCGCGATCAGTCGATGGAATCGGCGCTGCGTGTGCTGCGGCGGCACCCCGTGGTGCCGGTCGTCCACCGCGCCGACCCGTCGAGGCTCGTCGGCATGCTGACGCTCGAGGACGTCGTCCAGTTGCAGACCGACGTCCCCGAAACGTCCGATCTCTGAGGGCCTGGCCTACACCTACTTCGCCGTGACGATGAAGTGGTCGCGGCGGTTCTGCTGCCAGCACGACTCGCCCGTGCCGTTGCAGAACGGCGCCTCGCGGCCGAGGGTCTTCACCAGCATGCGGCTCTCGGGGATGCCGAGATCGACCAGGTACTCACGGACCTTCTCCGCGCGATGGCTGCCCAGCGCGAGGTTGTATTCCGCGGTGCCGCGCTCGTCGCAGTGCCCGTCGATGCTGATGCGCGTCTGCGGCCAGCGCTTCAGCCATTCGGCGTCGCGCTGGAGGACGGCCTTGCCCTCGTCGCGGATCTGGTCCTTGTCGTAGTCGAAGAACACGTCGCCGAGCGGCGCCTTCGCGTTCAGCTCCTCGAGCGACATGCGGCGGAACAGGTCGTCTTCCGACAGCGGCGCGGGCGCGGCCGCGGCGCGCGCGCGTGGCGCGGGCGGAGGCGGGGCGGGCGGCGCCGGCCTGGCCGCAGGGGCCGGAGCGGCGGCCGGCTGCGGCGCCAGCGCGGGGGTTTTGTGGGAACAGGCCGCCACACACATTCCGAGGACGACGGCCGCCGGGACGACTGCTGCGCGATTCATAACGGGTTACCTCCCTCTGGGGCTATCGAGCATAAGACATAAATACTTTGAGGTCAAAGTAAAATCCCGTTTGATATCATCACGCGCAATGCCGCGCACCAAGACGCCCGCCGCCTCCCCGAGAGCCCTCGACCCGATCCTCGACTTCATGCGCCTGCTCTGGTCCATCGAGCACGGCCTCCAGCGGATGTCGAAGAAAATGGAAAACGACCTGGGCATCACCGGCCCGCAGCGGCTGGTCCTGCGCGTCGTCGGCCGGTTTCCCGGCCTGTCGGCGAGCGAGCTCGCACACATCGTCCGGCTGCATCCGAGCACGATTACGGGAATCATCCAGCGGCTGGTGGCGGGCGGCTGGCTCGAACGCCGGAAGGATCCGGTGGACACCAGACGCGTGCAGCTCCGGCTGAAGCCGCACGCGCTGCCGTATACGAAGACGACCCGCGGGACCGTGGAGCGGGCCGTCCGAAGCGCGTTGAACAAGGTGGGCCGCGCCAAAGTCGACGCGGCCCGCCAGGTGCTGGCCGAAATCAGCCGCCAGCTGCCTATCTGACCGAGAACGTCACCGAGTGCGGCGTCGGATCGCCGCTCACCGCGAAGTTCAGCTGATACGTGCCCGTGCCGAGCCCCGTCGTCTTCAGGTTGAAGATGTACTGCGGCGGGCTGTAGCGGAAGTCGTCGTCCGGATTCGCGTTCCCGGCGTCCTGCACGTCCCATGACGACGAGGTGGAGAGCTGCGACACGCTCGTTGCATGCAGGGTGATCGACGGTGACGACAGGTTGTTGCCGCTGCTGTCGCAGAGCTGCAGCTTGATCGGAATCGTCGCGCCGCTCTTCACCGCCTTGGTGTTGTCGAACAGCACGCATACTCCGGTGGTCACCGTCAGCGTTCCCGGCACGAACGTCATCGTGTAGTTCGCCGCCGACAGGCCGGACGGAGTGATCGGGTACGACCCGACGGGGCTGCCGACGGTCGCGGGCGTCGCGAACGTGAGCGTTCCGCCGAGGACGACCGGCGAATCACCGAGCACGAATCCCGCATACGACGCGGTGAACGCCGGATTCGGCGAGCCGACCGTCTTCACCGCATCGTTGGCTTTCACGACGAGCGCCGCGGGTGTCACCGTCAGCGTGCCGTTCTGCAGGCTCACGGAGTAGTTCGAGAGCGCCGCACCGCCGAGCGCCGGCACAATCGGATAGCCGCCGACCGGTGACGCCGCCGCCGCCGGCGTCGAGAACGTCTCGACGATGGCGTCGCCGTTGCGGACGCCGCTGACCGCGCCGGTGAACTGCGGATTGCCGGAGCCGTACTGCCGCGTCGCGTTCGCCGCCGACGCGACGAGCGGGGCCGGCGTCACGCTCAGCGTGCCGTTGACGAACGTGATCGTGTAGTTCGGCGACGCCGCGCCGACGACCGTGATCGGATACGAGCCGACGCCGCTCGCCGATGTCGCGGACGTCGAGAGCGCGGCAGCCGGCGTGAGCGATGCCGCGGTGTCTCCGTTCACCAGACCGCTGTAGGACGCCGTGAGCGCAGGGACAGGGCCTCCGTAGATCATCGACTGGCTCGCGGCCGTGATCGTGAGTGCCGCCGCCGTGATCTTGAACGTGCCGTCGGCGTACGTGACCGAGTAATTCGCGAGGTCGCCGGACGCGGCAGCGTGCGTCGCGTACGTGCCGGTGTTCTCGCCGGCGTCACGCGACGCGGAGACCGTGATGCCGTCGGCGGCCGTGAAGCCCGTGCTGCTTGCCGTGATCGACGGATCGGTCTGGCCGTAGACCTTCGACGCGCTGCCGGCCGTGACGCTGGCGGCGCGCTTCGTGACCGTGACGGTGACGTTCGCGGTCGCCGTCCCGCCGTGACCGTCGCTGACGGTATACGTGAACGTGTCGGTGCCCGCGAAGCCTTTGTTCGACGTGTACGACACGGTCGTTCCGTCGGTCGTGGCGGCGCCGGACGCCGGCGTCGACGCGCTCGTGACACTCAACGTCTGACCCGCGTCGGGATCGGAGTCGTTCGCCAGCACGTTGATCGTGACCGGCGTCTGGCTCGTCGTCGAGGCGACATCGTCGTGCGCGACAGGCGGCTGATTGCAGGTCGCATCGTCGGCCGCTTTGACCGTGACGTGGCCGAATGCCGTACCTGTCTTTCCCTGTGTGTCCACGACCTGCAGGCCGATGTTGTAGACGCCTGGCGGCATCGCCGAGAAGCGCGAGGTCGCGTCGACCATCGCCGTGCTTTCGTCGACCGGGCTGAACGTCAGGGGCGACGTCAGGTCCCACCTATATATAAGGTTGGCGGCGTCCTCGGGATCCGACGAACCCGAGCCGTCGAGCGTGAGCTGACCGCCGGGGCACAGTGAGTATTCGCCGGCGCCGGCGTTGCCGCCGATCACGGCCGTCGGAGCGACGTTGGTATCGACCTGGGTTACGGGACAGCTTGCGGTGTCGGTGACGCCGTTGCTGTCGGTGACCGTCAGCGTCGCGTTGTACGTATGCGGAAACGACGAGGCGATGCCGTACGTGTGCGCGGCCGTCGATCCCGTCGCGGTGCCGTTGTCGCCGAACGCCCACTGATACGACGTGATCTGCGCGTCGGGATTCGGCTCGATCGTGGCCGTGCCGTCGAAGTTGACGACCGTCGTCCCCGTCGAGCCGATTTCAACGGGCGACACCGTGCACGACGCCTTCGGTCCGGTTTGGAACACGCTCGGCGACAGCATGATGACGCTCCACGGCGTCGTGAGGTCGGGCGTCCAGCTGAAGCCCGACGGCCACGATCCGTCGGCGAGCTGTTTCGTGACGAGCGCGCGCGCGAGCCCGACCGGGCCGGTGCCGGTTGTCCCCGGATCGTTGCGGAACCAGTCGATCGGCGGGCCGACGCTGTCGCTGATCATCGTGATCGGCTTCGGCGTTCCGTCCGGGCCGAGTGCGAGCCGCATCGTTTTGGTGAACGCGTACATCATGTAGAAGTTGTTCGCGCCGGTGACGGGAGTGGCGCCGATGAAGTCGTTGTTCTGCCTGAGGCTTCTCGCCATGAATTCCACGCCGGCGCGGAACTGCGGCGTGCCGCCGGCGCCGCCTTCGTCGTACCGCCAGCCGTCCATGATTCCCTGGATGAGGCCGCCGGCCGTGTCGGCTTCGCACGACCACGCGCACTGAGCCTGGCCGGCTCCCTGATAGCCGAACGAGCCCCTGTAGAAGTCGGTGTTGACGGTGCTGTGATCCTGGCTGAAGTTGACCCAGAAGAGGTTCTCGGCCTTGACGAAGGCGGGCACCGTCACGCCCCATGCGCGTTCGGCCGCGATGTTGCCGATGGCCGGCCATTGGCCCGTCGAGTTGTCGGCGATGCCGCTGTTCGCGGTGTAGCCCCATCCGCCGCGGAACGCGTTGTTGAAATCGTTCTGGCCCCCCGAGTTGAAGTCGACCATGTCTTGAACGAGGTCTTTGTACGTGCGGCCTTTCACGCTGGCCTGGCCCGCGACGGCGACGCCGTTCTTGTTCCCCGCCGCGACGTAAGCGTCGATCACCGCCCCGAGGATGTACGTGTTGTCGGCGCCGGCGGTCAGGCCGATGCCGTTCCCGTTCGCGTCGGGGTTGTTGCCGTTCGGCGTCGTGCCGATGTTGACCGGCACGAGCTGCGCATCGAGGAACGCGAGACCGCGCGCGACGTCCTCCTGGTACGGATCGACGCCCGCGTTTTTCCCCTCCTGGTGGTTGTTGACGCCGAACGCCTGGAGCGCGGCGGCCGTCGGGGCGTACTGACCGCTGCCGCTCCAGAAGCCGTACTGAGCGCCCCAGCCCGGGGCGCCGGCCGCGAACGTGCCGCGCGACATCTTCGTGTGGATGTTCCACAGCCCGCGATCGATCGCCATGTCGATGTCGACGTCGAGGGTCCGGTGCTTCACGACGATCGGAAACTGCGCGCTCGCCGTGACGGACGGCGTGGCGCTGTTTCTGACCGTCAACGTCGCCGTGAACGGCGTGTCGTCCGCGGCGGTGTAGACATGCTGCACCGACAGGTCGTACGGATTCCCGATGTTCGTCCACGGCTGCGCAGCCGTGCCGTCACCGAAATCCCAGAAATACTGATTGGCGCCGTTCTTCGCGACGCCCTGCAGCACGATCGACGCGCCGCTGTAGGTCTGATGCGCCGCCGTCGGCGACCCGAGCCACGGCACCGTCATCGCCGCGATCCCCGCCTGCGCGCGCAGCGTGGCGAAATACCCGCCGCTCACCGCGGCGGCGGCAACGACCGCCGCGACAATTGCGGTCCGAATCACACGTCGGCTGTACCCGATTCCACTCGTCATCTTGTCCTCCGTGTCCGGTTAGCGGCAGGGACCGTTGGAGCCGTCGGGGCAGACGGTGCGTTCGTCCGTGACCGCGCCGGCAAGGGCCGCGTCGGTCGCACCCGACAGGTTGGCGAGCTTCAGGTTGGCTTCGTCGAGGATCGCGCCCGCGAGGTTGGCGCCGCGAAGGTGCGCGCCGTAGAGCTGCGCACGGTAGAGGTTGGCGCCGGAGAGATCCGCGTTGTCGAGGTCGAACGCGTTGAGCTGCGCGTCCGACAGATCACACTGCACGCACTTGTGCGTCGTCTTCAGCTGTTCAACCTGATCCGGATCGAATGCACGAGTGGTCTTCGTCAATCCGATGCCGGCAAGCGCGGCCATTCCAATCACGAGCGCAGTGCGTTTGTACATTTCCGATCCCCCGATGTTTAAGAAACGATCAGCTCGAGCGAGCTACTGAAAGTATTTGCAGGGGCCGGAACGATCAACAGACTAGATGAGACTATTTACCGAAGAGCTGACGCGTCGCGATGCGTGCGCCTTCGACGAGCGCGTTGAGCTTCGCCCACGCGATCTGCGGATGCAGGCGCAGGCCGAGTCCGCAGTCCGTGCCCGCGATCACGCGTTCGCGTCCGACGACGCCGGCGTAGCGGACGATGCGATCGGCGACGAGCTCCGGATGTTCGACGACGTTCGTCGCGTGGCTGATGACGCCGGGAACAAGCGCTTTGTGTTCGGGCAGCCTGGTCGTCTTCCAGATTTTCCACTCGTGTTCGTGCCGCGGGTTCGCGCCTTCGACCGAGTAGGCGCCCGCGTTCACCATCAGCATCAGGTCGACGAGATGTTCGAGCGGGAGGTCGTGCGTGTGCGGACCGTGCCAGCTGCCCCAGCAGATGTGGAAGCGCACGCGGTCCTCGGGGATGCCCTTGAGCGCATGGTTCACGGCATCGACGCGGATGCGCGCGAACTTCCGGTACTCGTCGATGGGCGGGGCGGGGACGATCATGTCGTACGTGTCCGGCAGCGCCGGATCGTCGATCTGCAGCGTGAAGCCGGCGTCGACGATCGCGCGGTACTCGTGGGCGATCGCATCCGCGAGCGCGAAGAGATATTCCTCGTCCGTCTTGTAGTACTCGTTGAAGAAGAAGTGCTCGAGCCATCCTGGCGCCAGCACGCACATGAACGCGTCCGACGGCGACAGTCCCGCGGCGGCAAGCGCTTTCTTCATGCGATCGATGTCGGTCGCGACTTCGGCCTGCCCGATGTACGTAATCGGACCGGTGACGACGACGCGTTCCGTGGGCGCGCCCCAGCCCAGATCCTTGTAGAAGTCGGCGAACTCGATCCGTTCGCCGGTGCGCAGCGACATCCAGCCCGGTTCGCCCTCCTTCATTTTTCTCGACGACAGCCCGGCGAACCGCCGGCCGTAGTACGCGAGGCTGAAGCCGAGCTTTCCGAGCTCGCCGTCGCTGACGATGTCGATGCCGGTGTCGTGCTGGCGTTTCACGATGTCTCGGATGGCGGGCGGGACGAGGGCCGCCGCCTTGTCCATGTCGACGGGCTCCCGGCGTGACAGGCGGAGCATCTCCGCCAGCTCGGGCGGTCCATCGAGGCGGCCGGCATGCGTCGTGAGAATGCGATTGACGTTGCGCATGTTTGTCCTGCGGCCAGTCTACAATGCGGGCCCATGAAGAGGTTCTGTCGTTCTGCGTTCATGGGTTCAGCGTTCGTGGTCCGTTCAGCGTTCGTCGTTGGTGTCGTGATGTCGGGGGCGCTGGCGAGGGCCGATGAAGTGACGCTCGTGGCGCCGGGCGGCATTCAGGCGGCGATTCAGCAGCTGGTTCCGGGATTCGAGATGGCGACCGGCCACAAAGTGAAGCCGACGTTCGGCTCGGGCCTCGGCACCAAGAAGCAGGTGACCGACGGCGTGCCGTTCGACGTGCCGATCGTGCAGCCGCCGTACGACGAGGTGGTCGCGTCCGGCAATGTCGTCGCGGATTCGGCGACGCCGCTCGCGCGCGTGGCTGTCGGCATCGCCGTGCGGGCGGGGCAGAAGAAGCCCGACATCTCGACGCCGGAGAAAGTCAAAGCGCTGCTGCTGTCGGTGAAGTCGTTCTCGTATCCCGACCCGTCCGGCGGAGCCGCCGCGGGCGTCAGCTTCACGAAGACGCTGCACGACATCGGCATCTACGATCAGGTGAAGGACAAGATCCATCTGTCGCGAGGCGGCGCAGCCGCGATGCAAGCCGTGGCCAATGGCGAGGTCGAGATCGGCCTGACGTTCTTCAGCGAGATGGCGGAGGCGGGCATCGAGCCGGTCGGCACGCTGCCGGAATCCATTTCACCGCGGACGTCGCTCGTGGCGTTCGTCGGCGCGAAGACGAAGAACGCCGGCGCGGCGCGTGCGCTGATCAAGTACCTCTCGTCGCCCGACGCGGCGGCGACGTATCGCAAGGCCGGAATGGAACCCGCGTCCGCGAAGCCGGCGGCGCCGAAGACCGCGAGACTGTACGTGCTGGACTGCGGAATGCTCACGACCGATCCTGCAGGCGTCGCGCGCTATCACGTCACGCAGGCCGAGGTCGTCGAGTCGCGAATGCCCGTCCCGTGTTTTCTCGTCGTGCATCCGAAGGGAACGCTCCTGTGGGACGTCGGCGTGATTCCCGACGCGGACGTCGAGAAGGCCGCGCCGAAGCCGGCGTTGTACGACGTCAATCCCGTTTCTCACGCGGTCGTGTCGAAGACGCTGAAGAGCCAGCTCGCCGCGCTCGGCTACGCGCCGACGGACATTACGTACGTCGCGGTGTCGCACGCGCACAAGGATCACACGGCCAACCTGAACGAGTTCGCTTCCTCCACGTGGCTCGTGCGGCCGGCCGAGCGCGAGTTCATGTTCAAGCCGCGCAACGAACGCGTCGAGCCGAAGTTCTACAACCAGCTCGAGCATGCGAAGACGACGCTGATGGACAAGGACGAGTACGACGTCTTCGGCGACGGCGTCGTGATCATCAAAGCCGCGCCGGGCCACACGCCTGCGCACGAAGTCATGGTCCTGAACCTGGCCAGGAGCGGCCGCATCATCGTCGCCGGCGACCTTTATCACTACGCGCCGGAGCGGACGTTCCAGCGAAAGCCGCCGGACAACGAGTTCAATGTCGAACAATCGGCGGCGTCGCGGAAAGTGATTGAGGAATATGCGAAGAAGACGAAGGCCGATCTGTGGATTCAGCACGATTACCGGGCCAATGCGAAGCTGAAGAAATCGCCTGCGTACTACGAATAAGGGGATATAAAATGCGGCGCATGAGCAAAAAGACCAGTCTTTCACGTCGTGAAATGCTGCAGGCGGCCGCGGTCGCCAGCTTCGGGAGCGCAATTCTCGGTGGGACGGCCGTCAGCGCGCAGGCGCCGCGCGTCCAGGTGGGCAAGGACCCCGGACAGCACGAGCCGATTCCGCCGTTCAAATACAACATCGAGAGCAGCACGGGCAGCTGGACCGGCGAAGCCGGCTCGGCGCGCGAAGCGACGATGACCGAGTTCCCAGTGTCGGAGCACATCGCCGGCGTGTCGATGCGCCTGAAGCCGGGCGGCATCCGCGAGCTGCACTGGCACGCGATCGCCGCCGAGTGGGCGTACGTGATCGAAGGCAAGGTGATGGGCACGGTGATCTCGCCGAACGGCGAGCCGGCGACCGACATCTTCATGCCCGGCGATCTCTGGTACTTCCCGCGCGGCCACGGCCACGCCGTGCAGAACGTCGGCAACACCGACGCGCATTTCATCCTCGGGTTCGACGACGGCCACTTCTCGGAGTACGGCACGTTCAGCATCACCGACTGGGTCGCGCGCTCCTCGCCGGAGGTCGTGGCGAAAAACCTCGGCCTGCCGCTCAGCGTGGTCAGGGGCCTGCCGACGAAAGAGGTCTACATCATCCCGGGCAAGATTCCGCAGGGCATCGAGGAGTACATCGGCGAAGGCCTGCAGGAAAACCAGAACCCGCACAAGTACAGCCTGGCGCGCGCGCCGCTGACGACGCATCCGGGCGGATGGATTCGTCACGCGACGCAGAAGGAATTTCCGATCAACGCGACGCTGACCTCGGTGCTGCAGTATCTCGACCCCGGCGCGATTCGGGAGCTGCACTGGCATCCGAACGCCGACGAGTGGCAGTACATCCTCGAGGGGCAGTCGCGGGTGACGGTGTTCGGCGCGCACGGACGCACGCGCACGGAAGAGTGCAAAGCCGGCGACGTCGTCTTCATCCAGCAGGGCTTCGGCCACTACGTGGAGAACACGGGCCGGACGCCGCTCAGGTTCTTCGCGCTGTTCAACAGCCCGAGCTTCGAGGAGATCTCGATCACGTCGTGGCTCGCGGGCAATCCCGCGCAGCTCATCGCGGACAACTTCAACATCCCGAAGAGCGAAGTCGCGAAGATGCCGAAGCGGGCGCTCGGCATCATCAAGGGCTGATGCAGTACAGGCCTTCAGGCCTGTCAGCGCAATCCATACACAAGCAGTGCGTTGCCGGCTGAAACGGCGACGTACTGCTTGTTGTTCACTCCGTAAGTCATCGGCCCCGCCGACACCGCACCGCCGACACTCGTCTTCCACAACAGCGTTCCGGTCCTCGCGTCGAGCGCGAAGAAGTAGCCGTCGCGTCCGCCGGCGAACACGAGGTCCGTCGCCGTCGACAGCACGCCGCTCTCGGTCATGTCCGACATGTTGAATGCCCACTTGCGTTCGCCGGTTTTCGGATCGAACGCCTGGATCGCGCCGTAGCCTTCTTCCGGCAGCCGGCGGTTCACCAGCGGACCGGGCTGCAGCATGCGGACGGACATGATCGGTCCGGCGCCGGTGAAGCGCTGGCCTTCGGCGTACTCGACGGGACGCTTGATGTAGGTGGAGTACGTGTCCATCCAGCTCGGGATGTAGAAGAGGCCCGTGCGCGGGCTGAACGACGGCGAGTACCAGTTCGTGCCGCCCTGGTTGCCCGGATAGATCAGCGTGCCTTCGGGCGTCGGCGACTTCACGTTCTGCGGTCGTCCCTTGGCGTCGAGCCCCGTCGTCCAGTTCGTCTTCACGAACGGCTTGCCGAGCAGGAACTCGCCATTCGTGCGATCGAGGACGTACCAGTAGCCGTTGCGGTTGGCCCACATCATGACTTTACGCGGCCGGCCGTTGAGCGTGATGTCGCCGAGCACCGGCACCTGCACCGAGTCGTAGTCGAACTCGTCGTGCGGCGTGAACTGGAAATGCCACTTGAGCGCGCCGGTGTCCGGATCGAGCGCGACGACGGATTCGGAGTAGAGGTTGTCGCCGCTGCGCTTGTCGCCGTTCCAGTCGGGTCCCGGATTGCCGATGCCCCAGTAGGTGAGATTCAGCTCCGGGTCGTACGAGCCGGTGACCCACAGCGGACCGCCGCCGTTCTTCCACGAATCGCCGGTCCACGTCTCGCTGCCTTTTTCTCCCGGCGCCGGAATGGTCGTGAACCGCCACGCTTCCTTGCCGGTCTTCGCGTCGATGGCCGCGAGGAAGCCGCGCACGCCGAACTCGCCGCCGACCGATCCGACGAGGACCTTGTCTTTCACGACCAGCGGCGCCATCGTGAAGCCGTAGCCGGTGTCGGGCCGCGCGCCGCCGACGGCGAGGTTCCAGACGAGGCCGCCGCTCTTCGCGTCGAGCGCGATGAGGTGGCCGTCGAGCGTGCCCATGAACAGCGTGTGCCCGAGGATGGCGAGCCCGCGGTTGACGCGTCCGCAGCACGGGCGCGCGAGCGTCGAGGGCGCGTACGAGTACGTCCAGAAGACGCGCCCGGTCACGGCATCGAGCGCGATGACGTCGTTCGGCGCCGACACGGTATACATCACGCCGTCGACCACCAGCGGCGTCGCCTCGAATTTCTCGAGCGACTGCACCTGGTAGATCCACTTCAGCTCGAGGCCCTTCACGTTGGCCGGCGTGATCTCGTTGAGCAGGCTGTACCGCTGGCTCATGAGGCCGCCGGAGTACGTCAGCCAGTTCTGCGGCTCGCTTGTCGAGTGCAGAATCCGATCGAAGACGATTTGCGCGCGCGTGGACACGGCCGCGCACGCGACGAGCGCGCTGATGACGAACAGCTTCTTCATGGTCTGCCCTTGAGCGACACGAGATAAGCGACGACGTCCGCGAGCTCCTGCGGCGAGAGCTTGTCCCTGAACGACGGCATCGAGCTCGTCGTCAGCAGCGTCCACTGACTCGCGGCCGACTTGTCGATCGACAGCATCTTGTCGTTCGCGTCGATGAGCTGCAGCGTGAACGTGTCCTGGTTCAGGAAACGGCCGGTCATCGTCCTGCCGTCCTTCATCACGACGCGGACGGTTCTGTTTTCCGCGCGCACTTCCGATCCGGGATCGACGAGCGACTTCATCAGATCCACGGCGCGCCGCTGCGCGCCGATGTCGGTGAGCGCGGG
>DATNBT010000401.1:0-9104 GCA_035571855.1 Vicinamibacterales bacterium | reverse complement strand
CGCGAGCGCCAACATGAATTTCGAGACCGTGACCGACAAAGCCGCGCTCATCACAGGGCTCGCCGAAGCCCTGGCGGTGTGCGACGACGCCTACCAGTCGACGACGGACGCGAACTTCGCGCAGAAGCTGACGATGCCGGGCTTTCCCGGGATGAATCCGAAGACCGACACAACGCGCGGCGCGGTGCTCATCTTCAACACGACGCACAACAACGAACACTACGGGAACATGGTTCTGTATCTGCGGTTGAAGGGGAAAGTCCCGCCGTCCACCGCCCACGCGCAGGCGCCACAGCGAAAATGAGAACGATCGCCTTCGCGCTGCTGTTCGGTGTCGCGCAAGCGCCGCCTGCGTTCGAGACGGCTTCGGTCAAGCCGAATCCGTCACCGACGTGCGATCGCGACGGAAGTATGGCGGGCGGACGGTTCATCATGACGTGCGCGACCCTGCGCGAGTTGATGATCGTCGGTTATCCTCGGGACAAGAGCGGGCGCTCGCGCGCGGACAACGAATTCGCTGGCGGCCCATCGTGGCAGACCACCGACCGCTTCGACATCACCGCCAAAGTGCCCGAGGGCCGCGGCACCACGTTCGACACGGGCAACACTGCCGCCGCGTCGGTGACGGCATCACAAGCGTCGGCCGCTCTTCGGATTCGAGAGATGCTGCAGCCTCTGCTCGCCGAGCGATTCAAGCTGGCGGTGCATCACGAAACCAGGAATCTCCCCGTCTACGAGCTCCGGGTGGATCGAAAGGACGGCAGGCCCGGTCCACGGCTGAAGAAAGTCGACGGCACACCGCGTGGATTCAAAACGATGGGACCCGGGCACTTCGTGGGAAGCGCGGCGACGCTGGCGATGCTCGCCCAGTTCCTCGAGCCTTCCGTGAGCCGCAACGTCATCGACCGGACGGGCCTCCAGGGCGCATTCGATCTCGAGCTCGAATACGCGCCGACCGACCCTGCCGGTGTGTCAGTCTTTACGGCTTTAAAAGAACAGCTCGGACTGAAATTGGAATCGACGAAAGCACCGATCGATGTTCTCGTAATCGATCATGCAGACAAGCCGACGCCCGATTGACGGCGACGACGAAGAGCCCGACGGCTCCGGCGCCATGGGATTTCTCGATCACCTCGAGGAACTGCGCAAGCGGCTCATCCGCTCGTGCGTCGGCGTCGCCGTCGGCATGCTGCTCGCGTTCGCGTTCATCGACCGGATCGCGCAGTTCGTGCTCGCGCAGATCCTGCGCACGCTTCCGCCGGGCAGCGAGCTGATTTACACCAACCCGAGCGAAGGCTTTTCCTTCTGGTTCACGCTCGCCTTCATCGCGGGCGTCGTCATCGCCGCGCCGTACGTGATGTATCAGGTCTGGGGCTTCATCGCGCCCGGCCTGTATGCGCACGAAAAGAAGTTCGTCGTGCCGTTCGTCCTGCTGACGTCCATCGGCACCGTGTCGGGCGCGCTGTTCAGCAACTACGTGCTGTTCCCCGGCATGATGAAGTTCTTCGGCTCGTTCAGCACCGGCCAGGTGCGGATGCTGCCGAGCATCAACGACACGTTCGATCACTACATCCACATGATGATCGGCATGGTCGCGGTGTTTCAGATGCCGACGCTCGTGTTCTTCCTCGCCAGGCTGCGTCTCGTCACCGCGCGCTTCCTGTGGACGCACTTCAAGTACGCCATCCTCGTCATCTTCATCCTGTCGGCCGTGATCACGCCGTCGACCGACTGGTGGAACCAGACGATGTTCGCACTGCCGATGATCGGTCTGTACCTGATCAGCATCGGCATCGCCTGGATCATCGGGCCGAAGGACGGGCGCGACACGCAGATGCTGTGGCGCACGACGAAGCTCGGGCTCGTCCTCGCGGCGTCGCACCTACAATGGGGCGATGCCCACCGCAAGCGCCGGCCCCGACCTCGTCTCATTTATCCGCAGCGGTAATCTCACCGCCGTTCAGGAGGCGCTGCTCCATCTGCGTCCGCAGGAAGCGGCGGACGCCGTCGCCGCGCTCGCGACCGCCGATCAGGTCGCGGCGCTGACGCTGCTGCCGCACCGGGTCGCGTCCGCGGTATTCGAGTACCTGCCGCTCGACATACAGAAGACGCTCTCTCAGGCGATGGCGCCGAAAGAAGCGGCGGCCGTCCTGAACCTCGTCGCCGACGACGACCGCACGCGCCTTCTCAGCCGGCTCCCCGAAGCCGAAACGCGCGAGATCCTGTCGCTCCTGACGCCTGACGAAGCCGGCGAAGCGCGGTCGCTGCTCAAATATCCGCGAGGCACCGTCGGCCGGCTGATGACGCCGCACTACATCGCCGTCCGCGAAGACCGCACCGTGCGCGAAGTCCTCGACCACGTCCGCGAACACGGCCGCGACAGCGAGACGCTGAACGTCATCTACGTCGTCGACGCGAACGGCGTGCTCGTCGATGACGTCCGCATCCGCGAGCTGCTCGTGGTGCCGCTCGACACGAAGATGTCGACGCTGATGGACCGGCGCTACGTCATCCTGCACACGCTCGACACGCAGGACGATGCGCTCGCTCTCTTCCGGCGCGAAGATCGCACGGCGCTTCCCGTCGTCGACGACAACGGGTGTCTCGTCGGCATCGTCACGGTCGACGACGTGCTCGACGTCGCGGCGGAGACGGCGACCCGCGAGATGCAGAAGTTCGGCGGCTCGGAAGCCCTCGACGAGCCCTACATGCAGGTGACGCTGGCGCACATGATCCGGAAACGCGCGGGCTGGCTGATCGTCCTGTTCCTCGGCGAGATGCTCACGGCCACGGCGATGGGATTTTTCGAGAAAGAAATCGCACGCGCCGTCGTGCTCGCGCTGTTCGTGCCGCTCATCATCTCGAGCGGCGGCAACTCGGGGTCGCAGGGATCGACGCTCGTGATCCGCGCGCTGGCGGTCGGCGAGGTGAAGCTGCGCGACTTCTGGAAAGTGATCCGGAGGGAGGTCCTGGTCGGTCTTGCGCTCGGCGTGATCCTCGGCGCGATCGGATTCCTGCGGATTTCGATCTGGTCGGCGTTCTCGAATCTCTACGGCCCGCACTGGCTGATGGTCGCGTTGACCGTCGCGTTCGCGCTGATCGGCGTCGTGCTGTGGGGAACGCTCGTCGGCTGCGGCCTCCCGTTCATCCTGCGGCGCTTCGGCTTCGATCCCGCCACGTCGTCCGCGCCGTTCGTGGCGACGCTGGTCGACGTGACGGGACTCATTATTTATTTCTCGGTGGGCCTCGTCGTGCTGCGCGGGTCGTTGTTGTAGGCAGGCTTAAAGGCCTGCGCGACGAAGGTCGTCCGGCGTATCGAAGTCGGCAAACGCGCCGTCGTCATCGACTGGCACGTCACCGGCGGCAGAGACGTTCGCGCGGATGACGGGTTTCGCGCCCGACGCCGGGTCGGCGTGCCGGATCGCGTCGAACAGCGCGCGATCGATCAGGACGGGATGCCCGTGTTCGCCGCCGCGCACGGGACGCACGACGCGCGCCCGGGTCTGCCTGTAGCGATCGACGACCGCGCGCACTGTCGACGCATTCACGAGCGGCACATCGACGAGGGTCATCAGCGCCGCCGCGACGCCCGGCCGATCGACGACGCGCAGGCCGGCAATCAGGGAGGACAGCTGGCCCTGTTCGTAGTCCGGATTCTCGACGAACCGCGCGGCGACGCCGCTCCGCGTGCACGACTCGACGATCGCGCCGGCGTCATGGCCGACGACCACCACGACGTCTTCGACGCCGGCGTCGACGAACGTCCGGACGATGCGCGAGAGGAACGTGTCGCGGCCTCCAGAGCCCTCGAGCGGCAGCGTCGCCTTGGCGCGGCCCATCCGCGTCGACTTCCCCGCGGCGAGCACGATGGCCGGAATCACGGACGAATCGTATAGAATTCGGACCACATGAGTGAAATCGGCCTGAAGATCCGCTGCATGCGCTGCGGCACCCAGATGGACCTCCGCGACCCGATCTCCGCGGAGGCGTGGAAGCCGGATCAGTTCTGGGTCTGTCCGAAATGCGGACGGCACTTCTGGACGACATATCCTCCGCCCGCTAGAGAAAAGGCGGCAGCGGCTCCCGCCGCCGCACCTGCCGCGCCGGCGACGGCAAAAACCGAAACCGCACCGACGACACAGTCGTAGCGACACGAAAGCCCGTCTGTATTGACTTTCCTCAGGCGTACTGCCTAGACTGGCCCACTTTTCCAGCCCACGCTGGGTTGGTCGTCGGACGGAGGGCTTTCGGGTATGCCAACCGGGACAATCGCCAGGCTGTTGATCGACAAAGGGTTCGGGTTCATCCGCGACGAGGGCGGAATCGAACACTTCTTCCACCGCAGTTCCGTGCGCGGTGCCGTGTTTGAGCTTTTACGCGAGGGTCAGCGCGTCGAGTTCACTCCAGAGGAATCGCAGAAAGGTCCGCGGGCAGGAGACGTCCGGCTGATCGAAGGTTAGACGGCCGCCAGCACTTTCTCCAGGTCACTCAAGTCTTCCAACACAAGGTCGGCGCCTGCAGCTCGCAGGTCGTCGACCGTGTGACTCCCAGTCGCCACCCCGATCGATTTCGCGCCGCCGAACTTCGCGACGCCGATGTCGAGCGGGGTGTCGCCGATCACAATCGAGTGCGCCGCTTCAGCGGGAAGCCCGCTGCGCGCGCGCACCTGCGCGAGCGCGTCGGCGAGCAGATGATTGCGTTCGTGCACGACGTCGCCGAACGCGCCGCACGAGAAGTAGCGCCACAGATCGAAGTACTCGAGTTTGAGGCGCGCGCCTTCGGCGTAGTTGCCCGTCAGCAGCGCGAGAAAGACGTCGTCGCGCGCCGACAGCGCGTCGAGGAGCGGACGCACGCCGGGCATGACGCCCTTGCGCGGTCCGGGCTCGTGCAGCATCTGCGCGAGATGCGTGAGGTAACGGGACTTGAACCCGCCGAGCGCACCGGTATCGATGCCGTGCCGCGCGGCGGTCTGCGACACAATCCACGCGTCGGTGCGGCCGTTGAACGGGACGCCGTTGAAGGCGTCCCGCACGCCGTACAGTTCCTCGAACGCGCGCGACATCGCCCGGCCACCCGCGCCCCCGCTGAGCACGAGCGTTCCGTCGATGTCGAACAGAAGGATGGTTTTCAGATCCGCTCAGCCCTCGCTGCGTACGTTGCCGGCCCGGGGCCCTTTCGGGGAGGGTTCCTCGTCGAAGCTGACGCGCTGGCCTTCGTTGAGCTGATCGAAGTTGCCCTGCACGGAACTCCGGTGAAAGAACCACTCCTGTCCGCCGTCGTCACGGATGAATCCGAAGCCCCTGTCACGAACGAGTCGTTTGATTGTTCCGGCCGGCATCGCGGGTCTCCTTGTCTGCTACTGCGCCACGTTCACCGTAATCGTTGAGCAGAGACCCTTCACCGTGTTGTGCAGATCGTCGCCGAGCTGCAGCGACAGCCTGTGCTTGCCGGGCGTGAGCTGCATGTCGATTTCCGAGTCGCCTTTGCCGAAATGGATCCACGACGGCGTGCCCTTGACGATCGTCTCTGCTGGCTTCAGGCATCCGGTGTCGACACCGACGTGATAGTGGCCCACTCCGGGACGGGCCGTTTTCACGTCGCCTTCGGGCACCGCGGCAATCTTGTAGTTCTCGATGCCGAACTTCAGGTGGACCGGGCTCTTCACCGTCGCGCCGTTCTTTGGCTCGACGAAGAAGATGCGCGGCTTGCCTTGCGCCTCGACGCGCACCGTGGCCGACAGGCTGAAAGCGGCGGCCGCGGCAAGCGTTGCCAGGGCGAGATGGCGGACAACTCTCATGATGAGTCTCCTCTCTTTAATGATGCACATTCTGGTCCGTGTGGAACATTGGTGCAACCTGCGGACATTCCTAAGCACGACGGAAACGCGAAAACCAGCCCCCGCCTGACAGCCGGCCGGTGGCCGGATCTAATGTCAGGACACGCGATGCCGCGTCGGCGGCGAACTCACGGTCGGCCGTCAACACGACCGCCGCGATGTTCCGCCGCTCCGCCACCGCGCGGCAGCGCGCCGCGAGCGCGCGGATGTCAGAGGGTGCCACCTCGGCAGTCGGATGCTCAAACAGCAGCACCGAAGGATTGAGAGCGAGCGCCCTGCCGAGCCTCACCGCGAACACCGACAACGCATCAAGCTCAACAATAGATCGATCGAGCACCTCCTGCGCAAGGCCCACTTCGCGCGCGATCGCGGCGGCGCGCTCGCGGACGTCCGGGGCCGGCGGCTCGATGTCGAGCGTGAAGGGCATCGCCAGGTTCTGGACGACCGTCATCGCCTCGAGCAGCACGGATCGGCGGCTGACGATGCCGAAGCGGTCGACCGTCGTCAGCCAGTCGTCGCTGTCCTTGATGTCGGCGGTGTGGCGGCCGAACAGGCGGATCGATCCGCGATCGGGCAGCGACGCTCCCGTCACGAGGTTGACGAAAATCTCCGCCGTCGACTGATCGAAGCCGACGAGCGACACCTGTTCGCCGGGCGCGAGGCTCAGGCGCGCGATGCGCAGCGGACGGAGACCGTGGTAGTCCTTGGAGACGTCTTCGAGCTCGAGGACCGGCTCGCTCACGACTCGACGATCTTGGCGTTCACTTCGTCGACGATGCGCGACGAGGCGGTGAGCGCGTCGATCTCGATCTTGGCCGCCGCGAGATTGCAGGCGATGGCGCCGTACGCCAGCATCCCGTGCACGACGGCCGGGAGCACGTGCACGTCCACGCTCGCCCCGAGAATCGCGGCCACCATGGTCGCCACCATGGCGAACGTGCCGATGGAGAAGACGGGCTTGCGCGCCGCGGCGATGCGCCGGTAGTAGTCGCCTTCCACGTGATGCTCGGCCATGGCGTCTTTCACCGCTTTGCCCTTGCCGATCAGATAGAACATCATCATCGAGTGCGCGAGCAGCACCACGATCGTCGAGAAAAATCCGAACGCGATGTGCGTCGAGATGTCCGTCCCGCGGAGGCCCAGGAAGACGGCCGCGACCATGCCGAGCAGGCCGAGGCCGACGGCCGAGAGCAGCGCTTGAGCCATGAACCACGATCATAGTGCAGCTTCGTCGTTCGTTGGTTCGTGGCTCGGGAAGCTGCAGCCCGGAAAGGCGCTCGACGTGGCCATGGGGCGCGGCCGGCATGCGCTCGTGCTCGCACGTCACGGGTTTCAGACCTTCGGCGTGGACATCAGGCACGAGGCCGTTCGCGATGCGATGAATGCGGCGGCACGGGAAGGCCTGCTGATTCGCGGATGGTGCGCCGACCTCACGGATTCGCCGCTGCCTGTCGGCTTTTTCGACCTCCTCGTCGTCACGCGCTATCTGCAGCGGGATCTCTTCGACACGATCAAAGCGGCCGTCAAGCCGGGCGGATACGTGATCTACGAGACCTTCACGTCCGCGCAGCTCGCGCACGGCACCGGACCCAAGTCGCCCGATCACCTGCTGCGGCCGGGCGAACTGCGATCGCTGTTCGCGGACTGGAACGTGCTGTTCTACGAAGAAGTGGACGTGGAGGAGGCCGTCGCCCGCCTCGTCGCGCAGCGATCTCTGAGCGCCTGAAAGCGCTCCGGCGGCAGCGACACGCCGCCGATGCCGACGACGTCGTGGGACGGGTCGCCGTGATAATCGGAGCCGCCGCTGACGGCGACCTCGTGCTGCGCGGCCATCGCGAGATACCGCGCGGTGTCGGCGTCGCTGTGCTTGCTGTGATGCGCTTCAATCGCGTCGAGCCCGGCCGCGACGAACGGCGGGATGAGATCGTCGCGTCCGAGGAGCCCGGGGTGCGCGATCGACGCGAGGCCGCCGGCTGCGTGAATCTGCGAGAACACGTCGGCCGGCATCGGACCGCGCCGCGGCACGAACGCCGGCTGCCCGCGCTTCAGGAATCTGTCGAACGCCTCGCGGGTATTGGCGACGACGCCGGCTTTCACCAGCGCGCGCGCGATCCACGGGCGTCCCGCGGCCTTCGCGCTGTCGCCTGCCGACGGCGCGAGCACGGCGTCCGCGTCGAGCTCGACCCCGAGCTCGGCAAGGCGGGCGATGATCTGGCGCACACGCTCGACGCGCTGCCGCCGCTGCTCGGTGAGAAAGCCCGCGAGCGACGGCGACGCGGTGTCGATGAAATAGCCGAGGATGTGCACGTCGGCGCCGTCGACGATGGCCGTGACTTCGATGCCGGGGATGAATTCGATTCCCGCGGACGTGCACGCCGCGGTGACGCGGGCCGCGGCGGCGACCGTGTCGTGGTCGGTGACGCTCAGCACCGTCACGCCCGCGGACGCCGCGCGCGACACGAGCTCTTCGGGCGTGCAGCGTCCGTCGGACGCCGTCGTGTGCGTATGGAGATCGATCAACGCCGTGACTTCGACGCGGGAGACTTCGCGGCAATCCGCGCGGGCTTGCGGCCCGTCCGCTCGCGCAGCGCGCGGTATTCGTTGATCAGCAGATCGAGGTGCGCGCGCTCTTCGTCCGCGAACTCCAGAAAGATCCGCTTGCCTTCCGAGTCCTCGAAGCGCTCGCCGTACTTCTTGAAGAAGTTGTGCGAGCCGCGCTCGCACCTGATGCCGATGAGCAGCGCGTCCAGATCGGTGACGCCCGGTCCGAGCTCGTCGGCCGCCGCGGCGAAGATGCCGTTCGCCGCGCCCTTGAAGAAGAGGAACGTCGGCCGCGACTCGAGCAGCGGATCGGTGGCGAGCAGCTCCTGGTAGCGCTTCTCGAGCGTGCTCAGGTGATCGTTCTCTTCGTGCGCGAGCTTGTCGAAGATCGCGCGCCCGCGCGCGTCTTTCGTGAACTTCGCGGCGCGCGTATAGAACGCCTGGCCGCTGCGCTCGGTGGCGATCGCGATGCGCAGCGCGTCGCGCGCGAACACGAGCTCGGTAATCGTGCCGTCGAGCTTCGACGTTGCCGGCGTGGTCGACGTCCCGGTCCTGCACTCCTCGCAGATGCCGACGATCTGGACGACCGCCTGCTTCGCGGTGAAGTTGCGCGCCGCGGCGATTTCCTCCATCAGCGTCTCCACATCGGAGCTCAGAAACTCCGAGGTGCGGTGGCACTGCTGGCAGATGAGATGGAAGTGCCGCGGATGGTGATACGTCGGTTCGA
>DATNBT010000400.1:0-8947 GCA_035571855.1 Vicinamibacterales bacterium | reverse complement strand
CTCGCGCTGTTCGTTCTCGGACTCGATCTTCGCGCGAATCTGCGTCTTCGCCATCACCATGTCGTCGTACCCGCCGGTGTAGGTGATGATCGTCTCGTAGTCGATGTCGGCGATGTGCGTGCACACGCGGTTCAGGAAGTGCCGATCGTGCGAGATGACGATGAGCGTGCCGTCGTAGCGGTTGAGAAATTCCTCGAGCCAGTGGATCGAGTCGAGGTCGAGGTGGTTGGTCGGCTCGTCGAGCAGCAGCGCTTCGGGGTGGCCGAACAGCGCCTGCGCGAGGAGCACGCGCACTTTCTGCCCGCCCTGCAGCTCGCCCATGGTCCGCTGGTGCAGCGCATCGGGAATGTCGAGCCCCTGGAGCAGGACCGCCGCGTCGCTCTCGGCCGCATACCCGTCTTCCTCGCCGACGATCCCTTCCAGTTCGCCGAGGCGCATGCCGTCTTCGTTCGACATGTCGGGCTTCAGGTAGAGCGCGTCGCGTTCGGCCATCGCGCTCCACAGCCTGTGGTTGCCCATGATCACGGTGTCGAGGACGCGGTAGCTGTCGAACGCGTACTGGTCCTGACGCAGGACGCCGATCTTCTGCGGCCGCGCCACCGTGCCGCGCTGCGGATCGGATTCGCCGGTCAGCAGCTTCATGAAGGTCGATTTGCCGGCGCCGTTCGGGCCCGTCAGGCCGTACCGCCGGCCCGACGAGAACGTGGTCGTCACGTCCTCGAACAGGATCTTCGACCCGAACCGCATGGAGACGCCTGAGACTGAGATCATGAATCTTTAATTGTATCCAGTTCGTCCCATCGCGCCATCGCCGCGAGCAGCTCATCCTGGACGGTGTCTGCGCGAGCCAGCGTCTGTGCGATCACATCCGCCGGTTCCTTGTAGAAGTCCGGTCCGGCGATCGCCGCCTGCAGCCGATGCTGTTCCTGCTCGAGCGCGTGAATCCGATCCGGCAGCTGTTCGAGCTCCCGCTGCTCGCGGTAGGACAGCTTCCGGCGAGTCGATGTCGGGACGCCCGGTGTAACGGCGCGCGCCGCAGGCGCGGCGCTGTCGCCAGCCGGTGGGGCAGGCCGCTGCCGCAGCCAGTCTTCGTAGCCGCCGACGTATTCGGCGACGCGTCCGCCGCCCTCGAACACCAGCGTGCTGGTGACGACGTTGTCGATGAAGCGGCGATCGTGGCTGACGAGCAGCAATGTGCCGGGCCAGTCGACGAGGAACGCTTCGAGCAGCTCCAGCGTCTCGATGTCGAGGTCGTTGGTCGGTTCGTCGAGCACGAGGACGTTCGCCGGCCTGGTGAACAGCCGCGCGAGCAGCAGCCGGTTGCGTTCGCCGCCGGAGAGCGCCTTCACCGGCGAATTCGCGCGCTCGGCCGAGAACAGAAAATCGCGCAGGTACCCGTGGACATGCGTGCTCCGTCCGCCGACGGTCACCGTGTCGTTCCCGTCGCCGACCGTTTCGAAGACCGTACGTTCGGGATCGAGCTGTTCGCGCTGCTGATCGTAATAGGCGACCTGGACGTTCGCGCCCCGCCGCACTTCGCCCGCGTCTGGCGTGAGATCCCCAAGCAGCAGCCGGAGCATCGTCGTCTTTCCCGCGCCGTTGGGACCGATGAGGCCGATGCGATCGCCGCGCATGACCCGGAGCGAGAAGCCGCCGACGATCGGCCGATCGCCGTACGCCTTCGAGATCCGTTCGGCCTCGAACACCATCTGGCCGGAGCGACCGGTGTGATCCGCCTGGAGCCGAACGCTGCCCGCGGTCGTGCGGCGCTGCGCCCGTTCCTCGCGCATGGCCAGCAGCGCCCGCACGCGGCCTTCGTCGCGAGTCCGTCGCGCTTTGACGCCCTGCCGCAGCCACGCTTCCTCTTCGGCGAGACGCTTGTCGAACTTCTCGTGCCGCACGGCTTCGCTGGCGAGCCAATCCTCTTTCTTCCGAAGGAACGTGGAGTAGTCGCCGGGCCACGACGTCAGCGCGCCGCGATCGAGCTCGACGATCCTCGTGGCGAGCCGCTCGAGAAACACGCGATCGTGCGTGACGAAGAGGACCGCGCCCGCGTAGCCGCGCAGGAAGTCTTCGAGCCACGTCATCGCTTCGATGTCGAGGTGGTTCGTCGGCTCGTCCAGCACCAGCAGGTCGGGCTCGTGCGCCAGCGCCTGCGCCAGCAGCACGCGCCGCCGCCAGCCGCCCGACAGCGTGTCCACGGCGGCGTCGGCGTCGAGGCCGAGCCGCGACAGGACGACGCGCACGCGCTGGTCGCGCTGCCACGCTTCGTCGAGATGGCGGGCGCCCTCGGACACGACGTCGAACACGGTGCGATGCGTCGAGAGCGGGACGTCCTGTGCGAGCCGGGCGATTCTGACGGCGGGCTCGCGCCACACCGATCCCGAATCGGGCGGGGTCTCGCCGCTGACGATCTGCATGAGCGTCGACTTGCCGGCGCCGTTGCGCCCGACGACGGCGACGCGCTCGCGTGCGTCGATCTGCAGGCTGGCGCCGTCGAGCAGCGGCAGGTGGCCGTACGCGATCGAGATGCGATCGAGGACTACGAGCGGCAAGTGCGAATCGCGTTCAGAAACGTTTCGCCGAGGTCGTCGGCCTTGCGCGCGCCGACGCCCTTCACCGTGAGCAGCTCGTCGATCGACGAGGGCCGCAGCCGCGCCATCTCGCGAAGCGTCGCGTCGTGGAAGATGACGTACGGCGGGACGTTCCGCGCACGCGCGATCTCGAGCCTGACGGCGCGCAGCCGCTCGAACAGATCGCGGTCGACGTCCTGCCACGACTCCGCCTCGACGCGCGACTGCGGGCGCGCCGTTCCTTTGGGTGCGGCGCGCTGACGCGCCAGCGTCAGGTCCGGACGGCTGCCCGCGTCCTTGAGCAGCGCGACGCCGTCCGCCGTCAGCGCGAGCACCGGGTACTCGGCGCCGACCTGCTGCAGCAGTCCCTCGGCGGTGAGCTGTTCGATGTAGCCGCGAAGCTCGGCGATCGACGCGTTCGGAAGAAGCCCGAAGGTGCTCAGTTGTTCGTGGCCGCGGGCGGCGACCTGGTCCGACGCGTGTCCGCGCAGAACGTTCACGACGTGGGCCGCGCCGAACCGCTGGCCGACGCGTGCGACGCACGAGAGAATCTGCCGCGCGAGCAGGACGGGCGACGCGGCGGTCTCGAGCTCGTCCAGGCAGAAGTCGCAGGCGCCGCAGCGGACGGCGTCGATCGAGCGATCGCCGAAATATTCCGAGAGATGGCGGTGACGGCAGCCGACCGCGGCCGCGTACCGCTCCATGCTTCGCATCAGCGCGCGGGTGGCGTCGTTCAGCTCGCCGCTCTTCTCGAGCATCATGCGCCAGCGCATGAAGTCGGCGCCCGACGAGATCAGCAGGCACTCGGCCTCCAGGCCATCGCGGCCCGCACGGCCGGACTCCTGCTGGTAGTGCTCGAGCGATCGCGGCGCGCCGGCATGGACGACGAAGCGCACGTCGGATCGATCGATGCCCATGCCGAACGCGACCGTCGCGACGATCACGTCGATGCGTTCCTCGAGGAACGCGTCCTGGTTGTGCGACCGCTCCTCGTCGCTCAGGCCCGCGTGATACGGCAGCGCGCGGACGCCGGTCGCCGTCAGCCATTCGGCCAGCGCGTCGACCTCACGGCGTGACGTGCAGTAGATGATCCCGGCCTCGCGCCTGTGGCGGCCGAGCACGTCGAGCAGCTGGGACTTGAGCTTCGCCCGCGGCAGGACGCGGTACAGGAGGTTCGGCCGATCGAACGCGCCGACGAGCTCCACGGGGTTTTTCAGCGCGAGCTCGGTCGCGATGTCCCGGCGCACCCGCGCCGTGGCCGTCGCCGTGAACGCGTGAACGCTGATGCCCGGCAGCCGATCGCGCAGCCGCGCGAGCTGCCGGTACTCGGGACGGAAATCGTGGCCCCACTGGCTGATGCAGTGCGCTTCGTCCACGGCGACGAAGCTGGGGTTGCACGCGGCGATCATCGAGAGGAAGCCGTCGCTGCCGTCGCCGGCCAGGCGTTCCGGCGAGACGTACAGCAGGCGATAGCGGCCCTGCCGCAGCCCGGCGACGACCGCGGTCTTCTCTTCAGCCGTGAGCGAGCTGTTGTAGAGGACCGCCGGCACGCCGTTGCCGACGAGCGTGTCGACCTGATCTTTCATCAGCGAGATCAGCGGCGAGATGACGATCGCGAGGCCGTCGCGCACCACCGCCGGCGCCTGAAAGCAGAGCGACTTGCCGCCGCCGGTGGGCAGCACGACGATCGAGTCGCGGCCGTCGAGCACGGCGTCCATCGCTTCGCGCTGCAGCGGGCGCAGCGTCGTGTAGCCCCAGTAGCGCGCGACGGCGTCGTGAAGCGCGGTCGATCCGGTGGCCGTCATCGCTGCTCGAAGTCGATGTAGCCGCGCTCGGGATCGGTGCGCACGAGCGTGACGCGCAGCCTGTCGCCGACGTCCACCGCCCGCGGCCCGCGGACGAGGAGTCCTTCGACGTGCGGCCGCAGCACGCGGACGAACGTGCCCTTCGGCGTCACGCCGGTCACGATCGCGTCGAACGTCTCGCCGATGCGATGGCTCATCGCGACCGCCGCGATGCGCTTCGACATCTCGCGCTCGACCTTCCGCGCTTCGTTCTCCTTCAGCGTGCAGTTGCGCGCAATCGAGGCGAGCGCATCATCTTTATATGGCGCGGCGCCGCCCGCGAGCGCCGCCTTCACCAGCCGCTGCGTCACGAGATCCGCGAAGCGGCGGTTCGGCGCCGTCGCGTGCGTGTAGTCCTCGACCGCGAGGCCGAAGTGTCCGACCGGGGCGTCGCCGGGTTTCTCGAGCACGTACTCGCCGGGACCGAGCAGCTTGATCACCGACAGCGACAGGTCGGCGAAGTGATCCGGATCGGCCGCCTGCCTGGCGCGGAGGAAATCGTTCAACGCTTTCGGATCCGGCTGCGCCGGCAGCGTGGCGCCGGCGCTCTTCGCCAGTTCGACGATGCGCGGCCAGCGTTCGGGCGATTTGACGACGCGGCGGATGGAGGAGAGGCCGAGCTTCTCGAGCGTGCGCGCGACGACTTCGTTGGCCGCGATCATGAAGTCTTCGATGAGCTCGGTCGCGCGGTTCTTCTGCTGCCGCTCGACGCCGACGACGTCGCCGTGCTGGAGGATCGGCCGCGTCTCGATCGTCTCGATGTTCAGCGCGCCGTGGCGCTCGCGCGCGGCCAGCAGCCGCTGCGAGCACTCGTCCTGCAGCTTCAGCTGCTGCTGCAGCTCGCCGGACGCCGCCACCTTCGGCGGCGCCGCCGCCCGGCCTTCGAGCCACGCGCCGACGGCGTCGTAGGTGAGCTGCGCCTTGTTGCGGACGAGCGCGCGATACAGCTGCTCGGCGCGCACGGAGCCGTCGCCAGCGACGGCGAACTCGATCACCACGGCGGCCTTGTCCGCGCCTTCGAGCAGCGACGTCGTCCCCGTCGACAGCGCCTCGGGAAGCATCGGGAAGTTCCGGACGCCCGTATAGACCGTCGTCGTTTCAATCGACGCGTGCCGGTCGATGGGCGATCCCGCGGCGACGAACGCGTCGACGTCCGCGATGCCGATGAGGACACGGATGTCGCCGCCGGGGAGCCGCTCGGCGGCTTCGATCTGATCGAGGTCGCGCGACGTGTCGTTGTCGATCGAGCTCCAGAGCAGCGAGCGCAGATCGCGAATGCCGGCGCCCGATGGAACCGTCTGACCTGCAATCTTCTGAAGCTGTTCTTGAACGCCGGGCGGGAAGTCCGGCTCGAAGCCGTGCTCCCGCATCGTGCGTGCGGCCGCCGCCTGGAGATCGATCACGCGCGGCCGGAGAATTCCCGCGTTTCGGTGTGGACGCGGACCTTGTCGCCTTCCTTGACGAAGAGCGGCACGCGGATCTCGAGCCCCGTCGAGAGCGTCGCGGCTTTCGTCGCGCCGCCGCTGGCCGTGTCGCCGCGGACGCCCGGCTCGGTCGACGTGACGACGAGCTCGACGTGCGGCGGAAACTGCAGGCCGATCGGGTTGCCGTTGTACTTCTGCACCTGGACGATGAGGTTGTCGACGAGCAGGTCCTTGCCGTCGCCGACCCTGTCGGGGCCGAGCGTCAGCGTCTCGAAGCTCTCCTGGTCCATGAAGTGGAAGCCGTCGCCGTCGGCGTACATGAACGACGCCTCGATCGTGTCGAGGTCGGGCTCGCCGAATTTCTCGCCCGCTTTGAACGTGCGGTCGAAGACGGCGCGCGTGAGGAGATTCCGCATCTTCAGGCGCACGAGCGTCTGTCCGCCGCGCGCGGTGGGTTTGGAGATGTCGACGTCGAGGCAGTGATACGGCGCGCCTTCGTACTCGAAGAACATCTTCCGCTTGATGTCGATTGCTTCAATCAGTCCGGCCATGCGCAAAAGATTCTATTATGTCGCATGCCGAATTGTCGTTTCCTCGTTCTCGTCGCGCTCGCGATTTGCGGCACAGGCCTTAAGGCCTGTACTACGACGGTCGTGCATGCGCAACAGCGCGGCACGCAGCCCGCGCGCGAGGTGACGGTGACGGCGATTCCCGGCGTGGTGGCCGCCGGCGCGGCGTGGACGATCGCGTGGCAGGGCACCGACAACGCCGATGGCCTCGTCGGGAGCGACGATGGAGGGGTGCTGTTCGCGCAGGAGCAGCCGAGTCAGATCAGCAAGCTGGATCGGAACGATCGCGTGTCGGTGCTCATGAGGGACACGCACGGCACCGGCGCGTTGAGCATCGACGCGCGCGGACGGATGTTCGCCGCCGAGCGTACGTGCACCGATCCTGGCAGAAGCGCCGTCGCGGGTCCGTGTGCCGAGCCGACGGCGATTGCGATGCTCGCGCCCGAGCGCCGGACGCTTGCCGACAGCATCGACGGCAAGCCTCTCGGCCGCCTCAACGACCTCGTGGCCGCGGGCAGCGGCAACGTGTACTTCACATCGGGCGCGGCGTTCCGGCTCGATCCGTCCGGCCACGTCACGAGTCTCGGCGCCGATCTGCGGACGAACGGCATCATCCTCAGCCGCGATGAGCGCGTGCTCTACGTCACGAACGGCAACGTCGTCGTCGCGTTCGACGTCCAGGCTGACGGCTCGGCGGCCAATCGCCGCGACTTCGCGACGCTCGAAGCCGGCGGCAACGGGGACGGCATGACGATCGACGCGGACGGCCGCGTCTACGTCACGTCGAATCCCGGCGTGCAGGTCTTCGGTGCATCCGGCAAGTACCTCGGGCTGATTCCGACACCGCGTGCGTCGATCAGCGTCGCGTTCTCAGGCGAAGGGAAGAAGACGCTCTTCATCGTCGGCAGCGGCGCCGCCGGACCCGACGGCCGCGAGATCGTGACCGCGCCCGGAGTCAGGAACAACGCGAAGACGATCTATCGTCTGCCGATGCTCGCGTCAGGATTTCCCGGCCGATCCAAATGACGATGTCTTTCGCGATCCCCGCTGTAGCCGCGGACCTTCAGGTCCGCGTTAGAATCCAGTAATGCCCAAACTGACTGTCGAAGGTTTTCCCGCTGTTGACGTCGCCGCCGGCAAGCGGCTGGTGCTCGCAATCGAACAGGACGCGCACGTCGACGTCCTTCATGCGTGCGGCGGCAACGCGCGCTGCACGACCTGCCGTGTGGAATTCGTCTCCGGTGAGCCGTCGAAGATGACCGTGGCCGAGAAGAACGTGCTGGCCGCGAAAGGCGTGACGGGCGTCAGGCTCTCGTGCCAGATCGCCTGCGAAGGCGACATGGTCGTCCGCGCGATCAGCCGGCTCGAAGGATCGGGACGGCCGAATCCCGGACCGACGCCGGATTCCAACATCCAGCCGCCTCCGGAGTGGGCCTAGCTCAGTTGGTGGCGCGCTGTCCGTGGCGCGCCATGAACGTCTGCACCGCCGCCTGATCGGTGGCGGTGAAAAACATCCCCGCGCGATAACGAATCGGCTTGCCGGGCTTGGTCGGCTCGAGGCGCGCCCAGACGATGCGGGCGCGGCACAGGACCGGCGTATCGTGCGACGGCAGGAGCATCTTCACGGTCTTGTCGGGCTTGAGCGCCGAGCAGGACAGCACCTGCGCGCCGATGACGGAGAGGTCCACGAGCAGCGCGGCCTCGCCGTCGATCTGCACGCCGAGCGCCGAGGCGAACGCGTGGCGGTCGGCTTTCCGGATCGGGCCGTTGATCGGCGCCGCGCTCTTCTTCGCCGCCGGCGCCGCGTCCTTCGCGGGCGCGGGAGCGGCCTGAGTCTTCTGCGCCGCCGTGGCCGCCGCCGCGGCCTTCACCGCCTTCTCACGTGCGTCCTTCAGCTCCGCGTCGCGCGCCTCGAGCGCTTCGCGCAGCTGCGCGATCTGCGCGTCGCGATCGCGAACGACCTCGTCGCGTTCGTGCCGCAGCGTGTCGCGCTGCAGGATCATCGCGTCGTGCGTGCGGACGAACTCGTTCCGTTCCATCATGAGGCGCTCGCGCTCGGCCGCCGCCGTATCCCGGGCCGTCATCAGCGCGTTGCGCTCGACGACGAGGGCGTTGCGCTCGATGGCGAGGGCATCGCGTTCGGCGACGATCAGGTGGCGATCGCTCGACCGCGCGTCGCGTTCGAGCGCCAGGGCGTCGCGTTCGGCCTGCACGGCATCGCGCTCGGCAAGCGCGGCGTCGCGCTCGGCGGCGACGCTGTCGCGGCTGGCGGCGAGCGCCGTCCGTTCGGCCAGCAGCGAGTCGCGCTCCGCCGCGAGCGCGTCGCGTTCGCCGGCGATGGCGTCCTGCTCGGACGCGCGCGCGTGCAGCGTCCGCGCGATTTCATCGCGTTCGCGGACGGCGGCCTCGAGCTTCTTCGAGGCGGTCGCCGACGCTTCCGCCGCGGCCGCGGCGACGGCGCGCTTGCTGTCGTCGGCGGCTGCGACGGCGGCGCGCCGGCTCTCGTCGGCGGCGGCCGCGAGCTGCTTCTTCAGCGA
>DATNBT010000399.1:0-6348 GCA_035571855.1 Vicinamibacterales bacterium | reverse complement strand
CCGATCGCGGGTTCTCGCGCGTCGCGAAGTTGCGCGGCTCGTAGGCGGAACACGCGCTGTTCGTTTCGCCCGCGCCCTCGAGCGGCTTGTCGATGGTCTCGCCGTCGGCGCTGACCACCCGCAGGTCGACGCCGAGCAGCGGAATGCGATCGCCGGGCTTCGGGATGATGTGGGGCGGCCCGTTCTTTCCCGCCTTGTCGCGCTCGCCGCTGTACGCCGCGAACGCCCTGACCACGTCGTCGCCCGTCTCGACCGGCGCGCCGTAGTCGATGAAGGCGCCGATCGGGACGCGGCGCGCGAGTTCGGCCGCGCCGCCGTTGTGGTCCTCGTGCATGTGCGTGATGAGCAGGTAATCGATGCGCGAGACGTTCGCGTCGCGCATGGCCGCCATGATCCGGTCGGGATCGCGGCCGTCGCGATCGGGATAGCCCGTGTCGACGAGCAGCGTCTCGCCCGCGCCCGTCACAATCAGCGTGGACTGCCCGCCCTCGACGTCGATGAAATAGATGCGCAGCGGGCGGCCGGCCGCATGCGACGCCGACGTCACCCCGAGCACCAGCAGTGCCGCCGCCAACAAATGCTTCATGCCGCCGCCATGATACCTATAAACTACGCGCGATGCGGGCACGCCTGCGTAACGTCCGCGCGGCACTCGCCGGCCTCGCGGCGGCCGTCGCGATTGCGCTGGCCTCGGCCCATGCCGGCGCGGCGCCGACGCTGCCGTCGCGGCTGTCCGACCAGGAATTCTGGAAGCTCGTGACCGATCTCTCGGAAACCGGCGGGTCGTTCCGCTCCGAGAACCTGCTCTCGAACGAGATGCGGCTGCAGTACGTCATCCCCGATCTGATGCGCACGGTGCACGGCGGCGCGTATCTCGGCGTCGGCCCCGAGCAGAACTTCACGTACATCGCGGCCGTGCAGCCGTCGATCGCGTTCATCGTCGACATCCGCCGGGGCAATCTGCTCCTGCAGTTGATGTACAAGGCGCTCTTCGAGCTCTCGAACGATCGCGTGGAATTCGTGTCGCGGCTGTTTTCCCGTCGCGCGCCGGAGGGCCTCGCCGCGTCGGCGTCCGTGACGCAGTTGTTCGACGCCATCGACGCGTCCGAACCGAGCGAGATGCTGTACGACCGCACGCTCAAAGCCATCGACGCGCAGCTGGTCATGAAACACGGCTTCGCGCTGTCGGCCGAGGACCTCGGCGGCATCGAGCACGTCTTCCACGCGTTCTACACGTTCGGCCCCGCGATCAACTACTCGTCGAGCGAGAACGAGCCGCCGACGACCACCGGCAACTACCGGCCGACGTATGCCGAGCTGATGACGGCGACCGACAGCGACGGCCACGAGCGCAGCTACCTCGCCTCCGAAGCGGCGTTCGCGCAGGTGAAGGCGATGCAGACGAAAAACCTCGTCGTCCCCGTCGTCGGCGACTTCGCCGGCTCGCGGGCGCTGCGCGCGGTCGGCGCGTATCTGCGATCGCACTCGGCGACGGTGTCCGCGTTCTACGTGTCGAACGTCGAGCAGTACCTGCGCGTCGAGCGCAACTGGGGATCGTTCTGCGGCAACGCCGCGCGGCTGCCGATCGACGAGTCGAGCATGTTCATCCGTGCGGGCCGCGGCGGCCGCTACGCGCGCGGCGGCACGGCGTTGACGCACGAACTGACGCAGATGACCGCCGACCTCGACGGCTGCGACAGACGACCGTAACCGCGGCTCGTCGTTCAGGTTCAGTGTTCACGGTTCAGGGTCGGTGGTTCTCAGTTCTAACTTCTCAGTTCTAACTTTGTGAGGACTCCATGATTGGTCTGACTGCGCTACTCCTTCCCGCGTTGCTGTCGGCAGTTCTCGTGTTTATCGTCAGCTCCATCATCCACATGGCGACGCCGTGGCACGCGGGCGACTTCAGCCGGCTGCCGAACGAGGATGCGGTCCTCGCGGCGCTGCGTCCGTTCAACATCATTCCGGGCTCGTACGCGGCGCCGCGGCCGGCGAATATGAAGGAAATGGGGTCACCCGAGTTTTCGGCGAAGGTTCAGCAGGGGCCGAACGTGATGATGAACGTCTTGCCGAACGTTCGGGGCGGCATGGGCGCGCAGCTCACGCTGTGGTTCGTCTACGCGTTCGTCGTCGCCCTGTTCTCGGGATACATGGCGAGCAGGGCCGAGGGTGTCGGCGTCGACTACAAGGTCATCTTCAAGTTCGTCGCGGCGGTTGCGTTCGGGGCCTACAGCATCGGGCTCTGGCAGATGTCGATCTGGTACCGCCGTCCGTGGAGCGTGACGCTCAAGAGCACGATCGACGGCGTGCTCTACGGCTGCCTCACGGCAGGCGTCTTCGGCTGGCTCTGGCCCCGATAGAGGTCGGAGGTCGGGGATCAGACGTCGAGGATCTGAATGTCCGCCTCGATCGCCTCGAGCGGATTGCGGCCGGGTGTCGGCCGGTACTCGTGCGCGATGTAGCCCGTGTAGCCGGTGTCGACGATGGTCTGCGCGATGAAGCGGTAGTTGAGCTCCTGGGTCGCGTCGATCTCGTGACGGCCGGGCACGCCGGCGCAGTGGAAATGGAAAATCCACTTGATGTTGTCCTTGATCGTCGCCGCGACGTTCCCTTCCATGATCTGCGCGTGGTAGATGTCGTAGACCATCTTCACGGCCGGTGAGTTGACGCGCCGGCACATCTCGAGCCCCCACGACGGACGATCGCACAGCTGATCCGGCCGTCCGAGGACGTTGTCCGGATAGCGGCTGTTCGCGTTCTCCATGCAGAGCGTCACGCCTTTGTCTTCGAGCATCGCCTTCACGCGGTTCATGAACTCGACGGTCAGGTCCATGCCCTGCTCGAACGTCAGGTTCTTCTTCTGGCCGGCGAACGTGATGATGCCCTTGCAGCCGCCGGCGGCGCACTGATCCGCTTCCTCGCGCAGCTTCTTCTCGATCTCCGGCCACTGTTCCTTGTGCACCAGGCCGTCGGTCAGGCTGGCGAAGTTCATGCCGCCGAGCGTCGGAACGAGGCCGTACTTCTTCATCGTCGGCCAGTCCTGCTGCCCGACGAGATCGAATCCGTAGACGCCGAGCCGCGCCGCCTCCCTGCACTGCTCGTCGAACGTCGTCAGCCCCGGCGTGTTCTGGCCGAAGACGGTGCGAAAGAGCGACTGCTTCAGGCGTCCCTTGCGCTTGATCGGCGCCTGCGCGGACAGGGGATTCGCGGTCGCGGCGGCGACGACGGCCGCGGCGGAGGTGGCGAGAAATTCTCGGCGTTTCATGCCGCGCATTTTATACTCGCGGCCTATGAAGCGCCGAGAGTTTCTCGTGGCCGGCGCAGGCGCGCTGGCCGCCGCCGCCGTCCGTGCTCAGCCGGCGCGCCGCCGGCAAGTCCTCCTCAAAGGCGGATGCGTCCTGACGCTCGATCCCCGGCTGGGCGACTTCGACGCCGCCGACGTGCTGATCGACGGCGACAGGATTGCGGCGGTCGGTCCGAATCTGCAGGCCGCGAACGCGCAGGTGATCGATGCGAGCCGCGCCATCGTCATGCCCGGCCTCGTCGACACGCATCGCCACATGTGGGAAGGCGCGCTGCGCGGGATCCTGCCGGACGGCCTGCTCAGCGACTACACGCGCGACATCACCGGTGCGGCACGCGCGATCTTCCGGCCCGAGGACGCGCACGCGGGCGACCTCGTCAGCGCCCTCGGCGCGATCAACGCCGGCGTCACGACCGTGCTCGACTGGTCGCATATCGGCAACAGCCCCGAACACACGGACGCCGCGATCGCCGGCCTGAGGGAGTCCGGCCTCCGCGCCGTCTACGCGTTCGGCGGGGGCGCGCCCGGCGCGAGGAATCAGTTTCCTCAGGACATCCGCCGGCTGCGGACACAGTACTTCTCGTCGAGCGACCAGCTGTTGACGCTGGCGATGGCGACCGCGCCCGATCTGCCGAGCTGGGCCGTCGCCCGTGACGTCGGCGCGCCGATCACGATGCACGTCAACGGCGCCGGCGCGCTGCTGCCGGTCGCGCGGCAGATGAAGGCGGACTGCACCTACATCCACTGCAACAACCTGACGGAGGACGAGTGGAAGCTCGTCGCGTCGAGCGGCGGACACGTGTCCATCGCCGGGCCGATCGAAATGGAGATGGGCCACGGCGTCCCGCCGTTCCAGCAGGCGCTGGCGCACGGCATCAGGCCGAGCCTGAGCGTCGACGTCGAAACGGAAATGCCCGGCGATCTCTTCAACCAGATGCGGACGTGCTTCACGCTGCAGCGCATGCAGGTGCTCGCGCGCGAACGCGCCGGCGAGAACAACCTGCCGAAGCTCCTCACCGTGAAGGACGTCGTGCAGTTCGCCACGATCGAGGGCGCGCGCGCCAACGCCCTCGACTCGAAGATCGGCACGCTGACGCCGGGCAAACAGGCCGACGTCATCCTGCTCCGCCACGACCGCATCAACACGCTGCCCCTCAACAACGCCTACGGCGCCGTCGTCCTCAACATGGACACGAGCAACGTCGACACGGTGTTCATCGCGGGAAAGATGATGAAGTCCGGCGGGCAGCTCGTCGGCGTCGACGTCGCGCGCGTGCAGCGGATGGCGGCGGCCTCGCGCGATTACATCCTCTCGAAGACCGGCTGGCCTACGTCGCGCGTTCGGTAATCCATTTCGTCACGCGCGGCGGTTCGTAGGCGAGCATGCGATCGATCAGCTCGCCGGGCGACGCCGCGGTGATGACCATCGGGCGCGATTCCTGCTTCACGAAACCCTCGGCGATCGAGTGCTCGACGGCCGCGAGCATCGGCGTGAAATAGCCGGCGATGTTCAGGAGCGCGCATGGCTTGTCGTGAAGACCGAGCTGCGCCCACGTCAGGACCTCGAAGAACTCTTCCCACGTGCCCCAGCCGCCCGGCAGCGCGATGAAGCCGTCGGCGAGCTCGGCCATCAGCGCCTTCCGCTCGTGCATCGAGCCGACGACGCGAAGATCGGCGAGGCCGTTGTGCGCGACTTCCTTCGCGACGAGCGCTTCCGGCATCACGCCGGTGACGTCGCCCCGGCCCGCGAGGACCGTGTCCGCGAGGACGCCCATCAGCCCGACGCGTGCGCCGCCGTACACGAGCGCGATGCCGCGCTCGACGAGCGTCAGCCCGAGCTGCTCGGCGGCCGCGCGGTACTCGCCCCGCACACCGGCATTCGATCCGGCGAACACACAGATTCTCTTCATCGTCCGCCGTTCAATGTTCACGTTCAACGTTCAGCGTTTCCCGTTGGCTGTGCTCAGGATATTGGAGATCGCGTAGTTGCCTTCGTGACAGGCGAATTCGAGGATGGCTTCGCGATCGTTCATGACGAGCGGCATCGCGAACGTCCAGGGCCGCGTCCACGTCGACGGATCGTCGATCGTCGCTTTCCACTCCAGCCGATCGGCGGCCGTGCGCGTGAACCGCTCGACGAGCTTCAGCGACGCCGCGTTCGCGTTGCGGTACGTGCTGCGGTCCTTGAAGTTCGTCGTCTCGACGACGAGCGTGTCGCCGTCCCAGCGTCCGCGCGCGTCGCCCATCTCGAACCGCTGCGAGCGTCGCGGATGCGGACGCCCATCGAGCGGGATGATCCGCGCGTCGTGCACGAGCTCGTAGCGGATGACGACGACGCCCGGCGCCTGGATGATCTGGTACGAGTTGCCGAGGATGTGCGGCATCATCGCGCCGGGCAGGCCGCGCGTGATGCAGCGCTCCCAGAGCGTGAAATCTTCGTAGCTCTCGAGCTGCCGGTCCTCGAAGCTGCCCCGGCTCGCGCGGCGCTGATTCAGGACGCCGCCGATGCCGGCGTCGAGCGACGAATCCGGCGGCCCGAGGCGCCGCAGCGCGTCGACGGTCATCGGCGGGATCTTCCCGTCCGGCGGATCGACGATCAGCCACGGCAGGCTGCCTCGCGTCACGTCGAGCGTGTCGCGGAACTGCAGCGGTCCGACCGCTTCCGGGCGCGCGAGCACCTGCCGGTTGCGCGCGTCGAGCAGCGCCGTCAATTCCGCGCCGCTGATGTCCTCACGGCGGCGTCCCGCGAACTGATCCGGCCGTTCGAGCGGCGTGCTCTGCTCGTACTTGTTCGTGTAGTTGCCCTGCAGATCCGGATCGCCCCACGGTGTTCGTGGCGCTCGATACGGCGTCGCAGTTGCCGCGCCGAGCATCAGGGCAGCGGCTGCGATCGTCTTCATGCCTTGATCATCGAACACAGATCCCGCGAGGACACATCGAATGCCTTCACGACTGCAGGATCGAACTGCGTGCCGGCATCCGCGTGCAGGCGGCGCGCCGCTTCGTCGAACGGCAGCGCGTGGCGGTAGGGACGCGCCGAGGTC
>DATNBT010000398.1:0-2551 GCA_035571855.1 Vicinamibacterales bacterium | reverse complement strand
TCCGTTTGCACGAAGTTCATCAGCACAGACATTTCTGTATAAACAACTACAAAAACAGTTACTTAGGTCGAGTCACCAGTACAGACCTTTCACGAAATTTCGTACGGCAGGGCTATTGATTAAGGGTTTCGCGGCTGGAGGAGCCGTGAACAAGCACATCTGGACCGACATGCCGCGCAAGCAGAACGCCGAGCAGAGGACGTGCGAGCGTCGTGACATCAACGTGCCCGCGCGGCTGACGTGGAAAGACCAGCGGGGTGTCCAGCGGTTCGCGAGCGTCGTGACGCGGAACGTCAGCGAGCACGGCGTCTACGTCGAATGCCAGTCGCCGGTCTCCATCCCGATGTTCCGCCTCGTGCAATTCCAGCTCGAACGCGCGGTCCGCGAAGACGACAACCTGCCGAACGCGCTGCGCACGGGCCGCGTGCTGTCCGCGGTCTATCGCGTGTCGCCGGGAAGCGTGTCGGGCCGCCCGCAGTGCCTTGCCCTGCGGCTGATGATCGATCCGCGCCGGCGGATGATGGACGTCCAGCCCGAACCCGAACTGGCGACGGCCTGAGGGCGGGCCTTCAGGCCTGCCCTTTCTTCCTCCAGTACCTCGCCAACCCTCGCCAATTCAGATCGAAGCGGCCCGCGACCTCGTACGCGTGCGCGTCGGCGACGTTCATCCTTCGCGTAAGCTCGAGACGCAGCTGATCGGCGAACCACTTCTCGCGGTCGGCGTCTTCCCCTTCGCGCGCGAGCGAAGCCTTGACCAGGTCCGCCGTGACGCCGATGTGATCGCGCAGCGCGCTGAGATGCGGCGCCGTCGGAGACGAGGGACCGAAGTGCGTGAGCAGCAGCGTCTCGGGACGCCAGCGTTCGATCCGCGCGAGGCTCTCCTGCCACGCCTCGAGATCCACGTCGGGCGGCGGCGTCGGCGGCATCACGAAGCCGCCGTCCATCAGCCGCACGCCGGCCGTGTCGCCGACGAACGCGATCCCCGAGTCGCGGTCGAAGTAGCTGACGTGATGCGCCGCGTGGCCCGGCGTGTACTCGACGTCGAACACGCGGTTGCCGACGGTCATGCGTTCGCCGCCCTGCAGGATGTGCATCGACCCGGAGGGCACCGGACGCACCTCTCCCCACAGCCGATCCATCTCGCTCCCGTACAGCCGGGTCGCGCTCGCGAGCAGCTTGTCGGGGCTCGCCATGTGCGGCGCGCCCTTCTCGTGCACGTAGACGCGCAGCTTCGGCAGTTCCTTCACGAGCGTGCCCGTCGCGCCGGCGTGATCGAGGTGGATGTGCGTCAGGAGGACGGTCCTCACGTCCTGCATCGAGATGCCCGCCGACGCAAGCGTCGACCGCAGCCGCGGCAGCGTGCTTGTCGGACCGGGATCAATCAACGCCACACCGCCCGTGCCATGCACCACCGCCGTCGCGATGATGCGCGGCAGCTGCATGAAATCCAGGTCGAAGTACGAAAGTCCGGCGGCCAGCGTAATCATCGTGTTTTGTGAGCGCGCGATCGGAGGAACGCCACCACGCCGCCAACGGCGATGAGGGCGAGGAAGACCAGCCCGAGGTGGCCGATCCACCGCTCGATCGTCTCCCAACTGTACCCCAGCAGGTAGCCGACGGTCCCGAATGTCGTCGCCCACGCGACGGCGCCCGCGGCGTTGAAAATCAGGAAATGGCTCCAGGCCATGGTGCTCGCGCCGGCGAGGATCGCGCCGACGACGCGGAGCCCGGTGACGAAGCGGGCGATGAACACCGTCTTCGCACCGTGCCGATCGAAAAAGCCGTCGAACTGCGCGAGCCGCGCAGGCGTGAGCCCGAACAGGCGTCCCTTCCGCTCGAGCAGCAGACGCCCGCCACGGCGCCCGATGTAGAAACCGATGTTGTCGCCGAGCACGGCCGCAGTGATGGCGACAATCACGACGGAGACGATTGAGAGATGACCGAAGCGCGACAGCGCCGCCGCCGCGAGCAGGATCGTCTCGCCGGGCACCGGGATTCCCGCGTTTTCGAGGAGCACACCGAAGAAGACGACGAAGTAACCGTAGCGGGCGAAGAGGTCGGTCAGCCAGGCCGGCACGCGTGACCACTATAGGGTACAAAAAGGTGGCAACCAAGTTGCGTCGCCAGTCACAGTGCGTCGCGTCACGCTTCAGGATCGCCGGGAATTTTGTAAGCAAATTACAACGATGGCCGGCGGCACCGGGGCCCTGGCTCTGCTGTCGGCGTGCAGCGGCGGAAATGCGTCGGGTTCGATTCCGGGTTCACCGTTGCCCACCGTTAGCGGTACTGTGATCAATGGCGTGGTGAGCGTGTCAATCGATACCGGATCTCCCCTCGCGACGATGGGCGGAATGGCGCTGGTCAACTCGAGCGGCGGCGTCTTCCTGGTCGCGCGGACCGGCGCGAACTCGTTCACAGCCGTGACCGCGCAGTGCACGCATGAGGCGTGCGTCGTCTCCGGCGCCACTTCGTCGACGTACGTCTGCCCCTGTCACGGGTCGGAGTTCGACACGTCGGGACACGTCGTCGTCGGGCCGGCGGTGACGCCGCT
>DATNBT010000397.1:0-12195 GCA_035571855.1 Vicinamibacterales bacterium | reverse complement strand
ACGTACGCCGCGACGCTCGAGCACTTCTCGTATCTCGCCCCCGACTACATCGGCATCGTCGACGACCTCGGCGAGACGGGACCCAACACGCCGTTCGACGTCTCGGGTGTGTATGCGCTGACCGGCTACCAGCCGATGCTGCCGCTCGTGCTCGAAGAGAAAGGGCGCGCCGTGGCCACGCGTCTCGTTGGCGCGCCGATTGAATACGCGGGCATGGTGCTCGAGGCGGCCGATCGCGGTCTCGCGCGCCTTGCCGGATCGCCCGGCAGTCAGCGCGGCGATGCGTCGCCGGACGCGTACGCGAAGGCGATGATCGAGGCGATCGAGGCCGCGCATCGCCAGGCACGAGGCGTCGTGGTCGCGCTTGCACCGGCAGAGACAGTACGGCAGACGCAGAACCGCGAGGCGCTGTCGATCGCGCTCGGCACGCTCGCATCACCGGCCTGGCTGCGTGTCGTCGATCTTCAGAATGTGCCGGAGTTGTCCGATCGTTCGTTGAGGCTGGATGGATTTAATCTTGGGGCGACCGCCACGTCGATTGCAGCCGAGGCCATGGCCCCGGCCTTCCTTACGCTCATTCAGCCTCGATAAGTCCATACTGAAGCTGATGGTTCGCGCGGGACTGCTCGCGTCGTTGCTCGCGGCGGCGGTGGTCGCGGCGAGCGGAACGCCGTCCGATCTCCAGCCGGATCTGCAGCGCCTGCTCGCCGGCGACCTGAAATTCTCCGCCGGCGACATCTCCGATCTGCAGCAGGGGAAAATCGTCAAGCACACGCTGCCCGCGACGGCGCCGGGCGAAGTCGCCGCGGTCGGCGCGGTCCGCGTGAACGCGCCGAAAGAGCGCTTTCTCACGGCCTATCGCGACATCGTCCGCTTCAAGCGCAACGAGGACGTCCTGCAGATCGGCCGTGTGAGCAATCCGCCCGAACTCTCCGATCTCGACGGCCTGAGCATCACGAAAGAGGATTTCGATCTCCGCAACTGCCGCGTGGGCGACTGCGACATCCGGCTGCCCGCGGACGGCATTCACCGCTTCGAGAAGGAAATCGACTGGAAGCAGCCCGACGCGGACGCCCACGCCGCGCTGCTGTTCAAGCAGATGCTCGTGGACAACATCCGCGCCTACCTCAGCGGCGGGCCCGGCCGCATCACGCAGTACGACGACGGCACCCAGCCGGTCACGCCGGTCGCCGACTTTCAGGCGGTCCTGAAGAGCTCGCCGTACCTCGACACGGCGCTGCCGGGCTTGAGCGCGCATCTGGCGTCGTTCCCCTCCGAGTCTCTTCCCGGGGCAGAGGACTTCCTCTACTGGTCAAAAGAGAAGTTCGGATTTGCGCCGTTCATCTCGGTCACGCACGTGACGCTCGCTCCGCAAGGCATGCACGATTACGTCGCCACGACCCGCGACGTCTATTCGAGCCGGTACTTCAACGCGTCGCTTGCGCTCGTCGTCGCCAGCGACAGCATCCACGACGCTCATGCGTTCTACCTCGTCTACGCGAACCGGTCGCGCGCGAGCGCGTTGCGGGGCGCGTTCGCGAAGATCCGCCGGTCGATCGTCGAACGCCGCGCCCGCGGCAGCCTGGACGAGAACCTGCGCGGCATCAAACAGCGCCTCGAGCTCGGCAGTAACTAGCCCGCTCGACTCGCCTTCGGCTCGCTCACGGCAAGCCAAAATTACACAGCTGCCGAACAACTTACCCACGGAAGAGCCCCGAGCACAGGCAATTGCAGGGCTTTAGCGCTGGCAAGAGAGTTGAACAGTCTCTCATGCGATGACGCGTTGGCTTGCTGCTCTCCTGACGTTCGCGCTCGCCGCGCTGGTCGACGGCGCGGCGCAGGAACCGCAGGCGCCGGTGTTCAAGACCGGCGTGGACCTCGTGTCGGTCAGCGTCGTCGTGAAGAACCAGAAAGGGAAGCCGGTCACCGGGCTGTCCCGTAAGGATTTCGAACTGTTCGACGCGGGCCGGATGAAGACGATCGCGGACTTCCGTGCCGAGGCGTCGCCGGTCAGCGTCGCGGTGCTGCTCGACACGAGCGGCAGCATGCACATCAGCGGCAAGTGGAACGCAGCGCGCGAAGCCGCGACGAAGCTCGCCGAGGAACTCGAGGCCGGCCGCGATCACATCGCGCTCTTCGCGTTCGACAACGAGCTGCACGTCGTGCAGCCGTTCACGACGACGCCGGACGACGTCGTCAAGGCGCTCGGCCGGGTGCAGCCCTGGGGATCGACGGCGATGTTCGACGCCGTGTCCGAGACCGGCAGGAAGCTTGCGGAGGAAGGCGGCATGCGCCGCGCGATCGTCGTCATCACGGACGGCCTCGACAACCGCAGCAAGCTCGACGCGACCGACGTGTCCGCCGCCGCGAGCGCGATCGACGTGCCGGTCTACAGCTTCGTCGTCAGCTCGCCCCTGGACAAGCTGAGCGAGTCGCTCGCCAGCGAGAGCGGCACGCTGACGGCGAGCCGCGGCACGCTCGACGATCTCTCGCGCTGGACGGGCGGCGCGTCGTTTGTGAGCACCACGCCGATGGAAACCAGCATGGCGATCAAGCAGATCGTCGCGGAACTGCGGCATCAGTACGTGATGACGTTCGAGTCGGGTCTGCCCGCGGGCTGGCATTCGCTGCTGGTTCGCGTGCGCGAGGACAGCAATCTGGTGGTTCGTACGAGAAGCGGATACATGGCAGGACCGCGTTCAAGCGGCCGGTTTTAATTCGAGGAGGACGGTATGTCGAAGTGGATGTCAGCGCTCACGCTCGCCGGAGTCGTCGCGGTTGGTCTTCCGGCGTGCGCCACCAAAGGATTCGTCAGGAGCCGTGTCGGTGAAGTGAACGGCAAGGTCGACAACCTGTCGACGTCGGTGGAGGAGACCCAGGAACGGACGAAGAAGAACGAGGCGGCGATCAACGACGTCGATCAGAAGGCGCAGGCGGCCAATGCGGCGGCCGGCCAGGCGCAGCAGGCGGCCAGCGCGGCCAACAGCGCCGCGACGGCGGCCGGCAACCGCGCGAATGAAGTCGGCGCGAAAGCCGACGAAATCGACAAGGCGAGCAAGCGTCTCGTCTACACCGTCGTTCTGAGCGAGGACGAAGGCCAGTTCAAGTTCGGCAAGACCGATCTGCCGCAGGAAGCCAAGGCCAAGATCGACGAAGTGATTCAGAAGCTGATGGCGAATCCGAACGGCGCCTGGTTCGAAATCGAGGGCCACACGGACAACGTCGGCAGCCCCGCGATCAACGAGAAGATCGGCATGGAACGCGCCGAGGCCGTGAAGAAATATCTCTACGAGCAGTACCAGATTCCGCTGCACAAGATGAACGTAATCAGCTACGGCGAGACCAAGCCCGTGGCGTCGAACAAGACCAAGGACGGCCGCGCGCAGAACCGCCGTGTGGTCATCAGGGTGCTCGCGTAGGGCCCCGCAACGAAGTACCGAGGACCAACGACTTGCCAATTCGGGCGGGAAGCGGTGCTTCCCGCCCCCCGCAAAAGCTGGCCTTTGTTCTGCATCACATCCGGGCAGGGATAAACCAGGGGGAGGAAACGTGGCGAAACAGGATCGTGGCTTTGCATCGATGGACCCGGAAAAGCAGCGGCGCATCGCGAGCAAAGGCGGGAAAGCCGCGCACGCGAAGGGCCGGGCGCATGAATGGACGGTGGAAGAAGCACGCGAAGCGGGACGTAAGGGTGGCTCGGCGAGCCACCGGCAGTCCGGGCAGGACGCCCAGACGCCGCCGCCTCAGCCGGAGTCGGAAATGGCCTCCGGTGAGAACAACTTTACCCACTCCTCGACGGAAGCCCACTAGCCAGAAACAGACTCTTATTTCCCGGAGTCCCCGCGGAAGATGCGCGCCCAGAAGCCGCGCTTCTTCTTCGGTGCTTCGGGTTCTTTCTTCGGATCGCCTTCCCTGGCCGTCTCCGGCGCCTTCGGCGCCGGAGCGGGGGAGAGGTCAATCGGCGCCGGTTCGACCGGCTTCACCGTCGCAAGCCCGAAGATCTTCTTGAACAGGCTCGGCTGATGGACGTCGCAGTAGGTGAGCGGCTCGGAGCCGCTCACGAAGTAGCTGCGGCGATGATCCGGACAGCTCGACGTCGCCAGCTGCCCTGACGCCGGGCAGACCTCCGCGGCCACGACGGTGTCCGGCACGCGGAGCCAGTCGGCCTTGTCGCCGCGGGTCGCCTCGATCATGAACTTCGTCCACATCGGCACGGCGACGGTCGCGGCGAAGCCGTTGCGCATGATCGTGTGCGGCGTATCGAACCCGATCCAGACGCCCGTCACCAGCGTCGGCGTGTAGCCGATGAACCACGCGTCGTTGAAGTTGTTCGTCGTCCCCGTCTTGCCCGCGGCCGGCAGCCGGAAGCCGAGCGAACGCGCGCCCGCGGCGGTGCCGGAGTTGATCACGTCCGACAGCATGTCGCTGATGAGAAAGGCGGTCGTCTCGCTCGTCGCGCGCGACGGCTCGTCCTGCCACGTCATCAGCCCCTCGCCGTCGCCGTAGTCGATGTGGCGGACGAGGGTCGGCTTGCGCACGAACCCGCCGTTCGCGAACGCCGCGTACGCGGACGTGAGCGAGGCGAGCGTCACTTCGCCGGCGCCGAGCGCCAGCGACGGGACCGCGGGCAGCCGGTCGAGGCCGAATCCCCGGGCGTAGCGGACGACGCGATCGACGCCGACGCGGTCCATGACCTGGATGGCCGCGCGGTTGCTCGAGAGCCGCAGCGCGTCGCGCACGTCGATCGACGTCCCTTCGATGTGGCCGTCATCGGGCAGGTAGGCGCCCTGGAGCGTCGCGAGCGGCTTGTCGAGGTCGTCGATGATCGTCGCTTCGGTGTAGCCGGACTCGAGCGCGGCCGCGTAGACGAACGGCTTGAACGCCGAGCCGGGCTGACGATTGGCCTGCATGGCGCGGTCGAAGCGGCTCTCGGCGAAGTTGCGGCCGCCGACGAGCGCGCGCACCTCGCCGGTCCTCGGATCGATGGCGATGAGCGCGGCCTGCAGCGGCTCGTCCGTCCTGCCGGCGGCGGACTTCGGCTTCGGCCGGCGTGCATCGAGATCCTTGAGCGCCGACGCCACCGCGGCTTCGGCCGCCGCCTGCATCTTCGGATCGATGGTCGAATACACGCGCAGTCCGCCGCGGTAGACCGTGTCCGAGCCGTAGCGGTCGACGAGCGACTTCCGGATCTCCTCGAAGAAGTATTCGCCGTGCGGCTCCCGGCGCGACAGCGCGTCGGCGAGCTTCAGCGGCTCGCGGTTGGCCGACGCGAACGTCTGCCGGTCGATGGCCTTCGTCTCGAGCATCGCCTGCAGGACGGTCGCGCGTCGCCGCATCGCCCTCTTCGCGTCGGTGGTCGGCGCGTACGCGGACGGCGACTGCACGAGGCCGGCGAGCAGCGCGGCTTCGGCCACCGAGAGCTCCGACGCGTGCTTGCCGAAGTAGCCGAGCGACGCCGCCTCGATGCCGTACAGGCCGTTCCCGAAGTACACGCGGTTCACGTAGAGCTCGAGGATCTGCGCCTTGCTGTACTCGCGCTCGATTCTCCGGGCGAGGATGACTTCCTGCAGCTTGCGGTGCAGCGTCTTCTGCGGCGTGAGAAAGCTTGCGCGCGCGAGCTGCTGCGTCAGCGTGCTCGCGCCCTGGGCCGCGCGTCCGCGCGTGAGGTTGGCGAACGCGGCGGCCGCGATCCGCGGCGGATCGATGGCGCCGTGCGAGTAGAACCGCTGGTCTTCGATCGCCAGCAGCGCGTGAACGAACGCGGGCGACACCTGCGACAACGCGATGTCGATGCGCTCTTCGGTCGAGATCGTCGACACGGGCGCGTCCGACGCGTCGAAGATGATCGTCGACTGCGCCGTGTCGCCGATGCGGCTGATGGCGGCGTCGCCGGGCAGATCGCGCGTGAGGTCGTGGTACCACCACACGCCGGATCCGACCGTGATGGCCGAGGCGACAGCCGCCGCTTTCAGGACTGTGGGCAGGGCGAGAGAGCGGAGCGGCACGCCCGGGGTCAGAACGTGAAATCGACGGCGGCGGCCGCGCGACCGTAGTTGAGCGCCTGGCTCACGCCGAAGGAGAAGCCGAACGGGCCCGTCAGATCCTGGAACGTATGAAAGTAGCGGATGTCGCCGCGGACGCCGACGTGCGGAGCGACCGTCACGTGCACGCCGCCGCCGATGTCCCAGCCGAAGCTGTTGTTGTCGGTCGTCAGCAGGCTCGCCGTCGTGAACTCCGTGTGCGTCTTGATCAGCCCGACGCCCGTCGCCAGATACGGCCGGATTGGCCCGATCTTCGGCGCGAGGAGGAAGTTGCTCATGACGGTCAGCACGCTCGAGTTCTTGAGCGCCGGCGAAGTGCCGAAGAAGTCTTTCGCGTAGGCGAACTCCTCTTCGAAGCCGAAGATGCTGCCCTCGGCGCCGAGCGCGATGCCGTAGTTCATGCGTTTGTCTTCGCAGCCCTGGATGGCCGGACACGCGGCGTTGCCGCCGAAGTTGAATCCGATGAGCGGGCTGATGAACCCTTCGGCGCGTGCGCTCGAGGGCAGCGCGGCGAGGGCGAGGACGGCGAGCGTGACTGCGATCGGTCGTGTTCTCATGGCGTTCTCCGGGGACGTTCAGAGGAGAGCAGCGACGCGACAGCCTGCGTCAGGTCGTGCTCGCTGAACGGCCGCTCGAGCACGTCGGGAGTGTCGCGCTCGTCGTGTGTGTCGGTGACATAGAGCACGTGAAGCTGCGGGTCGCGCTTCTTCAGCGCGCCGGCGAGCTCCGCACCGCTCATCGGCGTCATGTAGCGGTCCGTGACGAGGACGTCGAACGGCCCGAGCCGCTCGGCCGCGGTCAGGGCGCCGGCCGCGTCGAACGCCGTCGCCGTCTTGTGTCCTTCGCTCTGTAACGCCTGTGACATCGCGGCCAGCGCGGCCGGGTCGGCGTCGACGATGAGGACACGGGCAACGGTGCCGATGCCGCGGCCGGCGCGGCCTGGTCTAGCCGCGTGTGCGCCGAACTGTGGCGCTGCGTAGACAACTTCACCCATCCGGGACTCCGGGAGCCCCAGAATGCAGAAAGAGTGCCGCCTGTTCTTCGTGGCCACAGGCCTTCAGGCCCGCTCGCGGCGCGCCTGCTGAGTCTTTTTTACCGGTTCAGCTCAGCGGAACGTGTAACCGACGCCGAACTTCACGCCCGGGCTGTCGGCGACGCCCACCTTCAGCTCGGTGAAGAACCCCTCGCGGTGCTGGGCGCCGATCAGGATGTTGAAGCCGCCGCCCGTGTTCGTGTTGTTGGTGAAGCGATCGATCACCAGCGCGGGACCGGCGCCGACATACACGCTCCAGTCGTTGCGCGAGCGCCGGCGCCCGGAGTCGAGCGGGATGGAGTACGCAAATTCGAAATTCACGGCGACGAGCGTCTGATTGTCGCCGACGCCGACTTCGATGTTCGGCCGAAAACGTAATTGTTCGACGAAAGGTGAACTCTCGTAGTGGATGCCGGCATAGAACTGTCCTGGACTGCCGCTGACGCCGGCGCGCACGCCGACGGCGCCTGTGGTCTGTGCGTGCGCCGTGTGTGCCGCCATCGTGCAGAGCGATGCCGTGAGAAGAATGACAGAGAAAGATTTCATGCGAGTCGCCTCCGGATACGGAAGCTGGAGCAAGAAATACGCCATGGAGGCATAATCGTTCTGATGTCCCTCCCGGGAAGGGCGCTCGTGCTCGTCGTGGCAGCGGTCGCGGTGTCCGCGGCCGGTCCCCGCGATGTCCTGTCGCGCGCGCGGCAGCTGTACAACGCCGCGCAGTACAGCGAGGCGATCGAAACGGCGCAGGACGCGGCCAAGACTCCTGAACTCGCGTCTCCGGCGCGGCTCGTCGTCGCGCGCGCGTACCTCGAACGGTTCCGCCAGGATCGGGGCGACGACGATCTCAGCGCCGCGCGCGATGCGCTGAAGCAGGTGCGCGCGCAGGATCTGTCGGACGACGATCGGGTCGAGTTGAACATCGCGCTCGGCGAGTCGCTGTACTTCGAAGGCCAGAGCGGGGCGGCCGCCGAGCAGTTCGAGCTCGCGCTCGCGCACGTGGATCGCAAACAGCCGGCGCGGCGCGAGAAGCTGCTCGACTGGTGGGCGACGTCGCTCGATCGGCAGGCGCAGGCCTCGTCCGACGGCGGCGCGCGTCAGCTGCAGGCGCGCATCGTGCGCCGCATGGAAGACGAGCTGCACGCCGATTCCGGCGCGACGGTCGCGTCGTACTGGCTCGCCGCGGCGGCGCGCGGCACCGGCGACATCGAGCGCGCGTGGGACGCGGCGATCGCCGGCTGGGTGCGCATCTCGCAGCTCGGCCAGCGCGGCGCCAGCGCGCGCGGCGAGCTCGATGCGCTCGTCACGAAGGCGATCATCCCCGATCGCGCGCGCCTCATCTCGCCGGCGTCGCCTGACGTCGCCGCGAAGAGCATGCGATCGCAGTGGGAGGCGCTCAAGCGAGCGTGGTCTTGAGGGGCGGGACCTGAAGGTCCCGCGGCACAGGCGGGAGTCCGGAAGGCGGTATGTGAGGGTCCGGCCCTACCGTCGCTGCAGCAACGCCGCCAGCGTCGCGGCTTTGTCTGCCAGTTGCTGCGCGTATTCAAAATTCTTCGAGTTGAGCGCCTCGTTGGCCTGCGCGATGTAGCGGCGGGCGATGTCGTACTGCGCGCGCGCGTCGGTGCTGAGCGCGCGGACGTCGATGCGTCCGAGATCGCGGTTCGCGTTCGCCAGCGCCGCGCGCGTGCGCTGCTCGACCACCGTCGGATTCGCCGTCGTCTGCAGCGTCGGCGGCGGCTCGGCGGGCGCGGGCGGACGTTCCGTCGCGACCGGCGGAGCGGCGGGCGCCGGCGCCGCGGCCGCGGGAGCCGGCGCGGGCGCCGGCGGCGTCTGTTCCGCCGGCTTGATCGCCGACGGCGCGGGCTGCTGCACTTCGCCGACCGGCGGCGCGACGATGGGCTGGCTTTCGATCGGCTCGCGCGCCGCGGGCACGACGCGCGGAGGCGGCGCCGGTGTGTCGAGCGCCGGGCCGATGCCGCGCGCGTGAAGCTTCGCGCATCCCGTCGCGGCGGCCGCGCACAGCAGGAGAACGGACAGCGGGCGCACTCCCGCCATTATGCCTGAGGCAGCAGCATCCGGAATGTCGTGCCGTGGCCCGGCGTCGACTGCACTTCGAGCTCGCCGTCGTGCAGCTGCACCGTGCGGTACACCATCGACAGCCCGATGCCGCTGCCGCCTTCCTTCGTCGTGAAGTACAGATTGAAGATCTTCTCGAGATTGTCCGGCGCGATGCCGACGCCGGTGTCCTCGCAGGCGATCTCCACGCGGTTGCCGCCGGCCGCCGACGCCGCGAGGCGAAGACGGCCGCCGTCCGGCATCGCCTGGCACGCGTTGATCGCGAGGTTGAGGAGCGCCTGCTGCATCATCCCCGAGTCGACGCGGACATCCGGCACGCTCGCCGGGATGTCGACGGTGATCTGCACGAGCCGCTGATCGGCCTCCGCCTTCACGATCGGCATGATCGACTCGAAAAGCGACGACACCGACACCGTCTCGAGCCGGAGATTTTCCGGGCGGATGAAGCGCAGGAATCCCTGGACGACTTCGTCGAGCCGGCGCATCTGCGCGGCGATGATCGCGACGTGATCGGCGGCGGAGGAGTCGGACGCCTCGGCGAGCTGCTGCTTCAGCAGCTCGAGATGGATGACGGCGGCGTTGAGCGGATTTTTCAGTTCGTGCGCGATGCCGGCGGAGAGCCGCGTCACGGCGGTGAGCTTCTTGAGCGCCTGCTCGGTGTCGATCGCCTGCGACGGCGAGGTCTGCGCGCGATCGGCCGACAGGCGCGCGCTCACCGCGTTGAAGAACTGGCCAAGCTCGGCGAACTCATCGTCGCGGGGCAGATCCACCATGACTCCAAATTCACCGCGGCCCAGCCGGGTGATGCCGCTGCGGATTACATGTATGGGGCGGAGCAAGACCTGCGCCAGTAACAGCGCGACGAAACTCGCGCCCGCAACTATCGCAATCACAGCGATCAGCGCGGGCTGCAGGTTCTTGTCGAGATCGTCGCGGATGAGCAAGGTCGACACGCCGACGCGAATCGACCCGAATTCTTTTCCGCTCAGCAGCAGCGGCCGGCGGATCTCGAAAATCTTCCCGCCCTGCGTATACACGGCGCGTATCAGCGCAATCGGCCCGCGCCCGGTCAGCGCGCTCGAGTCCTCGTACGACGGCATCGACTGTCCGACGAGGCTCTTGTCGCTGTGCGCGATCGCCTTGCCGTCGGTGCCGACGATCGCGGCGTATGTCAGCTGCTTGGCGTAGAGGCTGGATTCGAGAATCGACTGCAGGCCGTCGTCGCTTCCGAGCGCGCTGACGGGATCGTCGCCCGTCCGGACGACCGCCTGCGCGCGGTGAAAGATCGCGTCGGCGAGAAACTCCCCGTGCGCCTGGCTCTCCTCGAAGCGCACGCGGGCAAGCGAGGAGAGGTAGTACGCACTCAGCACCACGACCGCGAGACCGACGATGACGGTGACGCCGGCGACTTGCTTAGTCTTGATGCTGAATCGCAGTTTCTTTTTCCTCTTCGGCCTGTCTGTGCAGCTTATTGTGCAGCGTCTTGAGGCTGATGCCGAGCAGTTCGGCGGCGCGCGTCTTGTTGCCGCCCGTGTGCTGCAGCGTGATGTGAATGAGCTGCTGCTCGGCCTGGCTGACGGTCATGCCGGCGGTGAGGCCGTTCGCCGCCTCGGCGGCCGCGGCGCTCGCCGCCGCCGCCCGTCCCGCGCCCGACAGCGCGGGCAGATCTTTCTCGGTGATGAAGCGGCCTTCCGAGACGATCGTCGCGCGCTCGATGACGTTGCGCAGCTCGCGGACGTTGCCCGGCCAGTTGTACGCCTCGAGCACCGCCATCGCCCCCGGATCGACGGCCGCGACCGAGCGGCTGTTCCGCGCGTTGAACTCGTTGATGAAGCCCTGGATGAGCAGCGGCAGGTCGTCCTTGCGGTCCCGCAGCGGCGGCAGCTTGATCTCGAAGACGTTGAGCCGGTAGTAGAGGTCCTCGCGCAGCTTGCCGTCTTTCACGGCGATCGGCGGATCCTGGTTCGTCGCGGCGACGATGCGGATGTCGACGGCCTGTTCGGTCTTGCCGCCGACGCGGCGGAACGAGCGCTCCTGCAGCACGCGCAGCAGCTTCACCTGCGTCGCCGGCGTCATCTCGGCGATCTCGTCGAGGAACAGCGTGCCGTGATCGGCGAGCTCGAAGCAGCCCTGGCGCCGTTCGATCGCGCCGGTGAAGGCGCCTTTCTCGTGCCCGAACAGCTCGCTCTCGAGCAGCGTGTCGGGAATCGCCGCGCAGTTGATCGGCACGTAGGCCGAGTTGGCGCGCGGGCTGAGCTTGTGCAGCGTCTGCGCGACGAGCTCCTTGCCCGTGCCCGACTCGCCGCTGATCAGGACCGACGCGTTGGTCGGCGCCGCGTGCTCGATCACCTGATAGATCTTCCGCATCTCGGCGCTCTGGCCGACCATCGCGCCGAACGTCCCGTGCTCGCGCAGCTGGCGGCGCAGGACGCGGACTTCACGCAGCGTCGCGTTGCGCTCGATGATTTTGCTCAGGAGAATTTTCAGGCGCTGCAGGTCGACGGGCTTCGTCAGGTAGTCGTACGCGCCCTGCTTGATCGCTTCGACCGCCGTCTCCACCGTGCCCTGCGCGGTGAGAATGACGGTGGTGATCGGGTCGCCGCTTTCGTGGATTCTCTTCAGAAGATCGAGTCCGCCCATCCTCGGCATGACCAGGTCGGTCAGCACGATCGCCGGATGGAACGCTTCGATCTGTGTGAGCGCCTGCTCGCCGTCGGCGGCGGTTTCCACGTCGAATCCCCAGCCCCGGATGAGCTGCTGGAGTCCGATGCGCGCGGCGCTGTCGTCCTCAACGATCAGGATGCGTTCGCGAGTCGTCACAGTTCAAATCTAGCCGTTTTTACGCGCCCCGTGTAACTCTTGCCGGCCGGCGCGTGAAATTCCCCGGCTAATGCCTCCTCGGACTCATGAGGGGCAATGGCGATGCCAGCTTAGCGGTTTCCGAGGGCGTCTTTGATGCGGGCGGCGAGCTCGTCGAGGTTCAGGTTGGACTTCACCAGGTAGCTGTGGGCGCCGCCGTCGGTCGCGCGCTTGATGTCGGCCGGCTGC
>DATNBT010000396.1:0-14711 GCA_035571855.1 Vicinamibacterales bacterium | reverse complement strand
CCGTGAGCTCGCCGGGCTGCGCGCGATGATGTCGGAAGCGGCCATCGACAGCGACGTGCCGGAGCCGTCGCCGCTGTTCTGGAATCATCTCTCCTCACGCGTGCACGACGCGGTCGCGGACGAGGGAGGGCGCCCGGCGTTCTGGTTCGGCTGGCTCGGCCGGCCGCGTGTGCTTGTCCCGATGTTCGCCGCGGCGCTTGCTATGCTTGTCGCCGTCGTGCTGCTGCCGCGCGCCCCGTTCGACACGCCGTCGACCATTCCGTCGACGCCGCTGCCCGTGGCCGACGCGACGCTGCCCGCGTCGACCCCGTCGCTGCCGCCGATCGCGCCGCTCGGCAGGGCGGACGATCCGCAGCTGCGTATCGTGACGGCGGGCGCGACGAGCGCGGCGTGGGACGAGATGATGGACGAAGTCGCGATGGCCACCGCGGGTTCGAGCGATGCGGTCGCCGCGGCGTTGACGGCCGACGAGCAGCGCGAGCTGCAGCGGCTGCTGACGCAGGAAGTGGCGCAGGCGAGCGCCCAGGAGAAACGTTCGTGAAGAGATGCGCCGCCATCGTTGCCGGCGTCCTGCTGTTCGCCGTGCCCGCGTTCGCGCGGCCGCAGCAGCCGGCCGCTCCAGATCCCGCGGCTGTCTCGCCGGCCGAACTGCAGCGCCTCTTCGATTCCTACGCGCTCGTGCAGGCGCAGCAGTTCCTCAGCCTCGGCGACGAGCAGTATTCGAAGTTCCTCCCGCGCTTCATGGCGCTGCAGACCGCGCGGCGCCAGGCGCAGCAGCAGCGCAACCGCGTGCTCAACGATCTGCGCATGATGGTCAACCAGGGCGGCTCCGACGATCAGATCAAGGCGTCGATCAAACAGCTCCAGGACATCGACGACCGCGGCGACGCCGAGTCGAAGAAAGCGCTGGACGCCGTGGACCAGACGCTCGATCTCCGTCAGCAGGCGCGTTTCCGCATCTTCGAAGAGCAGATGGAGCGCCGCAAGCTCGAGCTCGTGACACGCGCGCGACAGGCCAACCGCGGGCGATAAACGCGCTACACTCCTCGTGAGTGTTCGCCAGAATCAGCTTCACCGTGCTGGCGGCTGCGATGGCCGCCGCCTCCCTCCATGCCGTCGGTGCGCCTCCCACGAAGCGTGAAGCCGCGACGTTCCAGCAGAAAATCGACGCGCTGAAGCTGCACCAGAAGAATCGCCGCACGGTCATCACCGAAAACGAGCTCGCCGCGTACTTCCTGTTCGATTCCGCGAAAGATCTGCCGGTCGGCGTCATCAAGCCGTCCATCACCGTCGTCGGGCCCAACCGTCTCGCGGGAAGCGCGATCGTCGATCTCGACGCCGTGCGCAAAGCGAATCCGCCGACGAGCCTGCTGGATCCGAAGAACCTGCTCGTCGGGCGCGTGCCGCTGAGCGCCGTCGCGACCTTCACATCGAGCAAGGGGATGGGGAAGTTCCTGCTCGAGTCGGCGAAGATCGGGAGTCTTCCGCTGCCCAAGCTCCTGCTCGACGAGATCGCGAGCTACTACACGCGATCGGAGACGCGGCCGCAGGGGTACACGACCGAAGACCCCTGGCCGCTGCCCGTCGGCATCCGCGACATCCGCATTTCGCCTGGACAGGCCGTCATCACGCAGTGATCATCAGTACTCCTCAATGAGCGACGGCGCTGACGTTCTCTCGACGCCTCTTCAGTACTTGAAGGGCGTCGGGCCGCGCCGCGCGGCCGACCTCGCGCATGCCGGACTGCTGACGATTGAAGACCTGCTGTACCGCTTTCCGATGCGGTACGAGGACCGCAGCCGTCTGCAGACGATCGCGTCGCTCAAGCCCGGGCAGTCCTCGTCGCTGGCGGGCCGGATCCTGAGCTGCGGCCTGCGCTCGACGCGGCGTCCCGGCTTCAAGATCTTCGAGGCCGTCGTCGACGATGGGACGGCGTCGATCCGGGTGTCGTGGCTCAATCAGGCGTTCCTGCGCGACGTGTTCTCGACGGGACAGCGCGTCATCCTGTTCGGCCCGGTGGAAATGCGCGGCTCCGGCGGCCTGCAGCTCACGAACCCGCAGTACGAAATCCTGGACGACGAGGACGCGGAGACGATTCACACCGGCCGCGTCGTTCCCGTGTACGAGCGCACGGGCAGCGTCACGCCGAAGATGCAGCGGCGGATTGTCTTCGATGCGCTGCAGAAGCTGCCGACGGACCTGCCGGATCTGCTGCCCGACAGCGTGCGCCTCAAGATGGACATGCCGTCGCGGTACGCGGCGCTGCTCGCGTCGCACTTTCCGCCGGCGGATGTCCCGATCGATCGGCTCAACGCGTTCAGGACGCCGGCGCAGCAGCGGCTGATCTTCGAGGAAGCGTTTCTGTTTCACACGGGCGTCGCCGCGAGACGGCGGACGGCCGCCGGCGAGAAAAAAGCCGTCGTGCCGACGGTGGACGATCGCATTCGCGAGTCGGCGCGAAACGTCCTGCCGTTCAGGCTGACCGGCGGACAGCGCCAGTCGCTGAAGGAGATCGTCGACGACCTGCAGCGTCCGCAGCCGATGAACCGCCTGCTGCAGGGCGATGTCGGCGCGGGCAAGACGATCGTCGCGATGCTGGCCGCGCTCGTCGCGATGGAGAACGGCCTCCAGGTCGCGTTCATGGCGCCGACGGAAATTCTGGCGGAGCAGCACTACCTGAACATCTCGCGCCTGCTGCAGCCGTCCCGCTTCCGGGTCGCGCTCCTCACCGGCGCGACGACCGCCGCGGCCCGGCGGGAGAAGCTCGCCGAAGTCGAATCGGGATCGATTCATCTCGTCATCGGCACGCACGCGCTGGTCGAAGGCGACGTCCGCTTCAGGCAGCTCGGGCTGGTCGTCATCGACGAGCAGCACCGTTTCGGCGTCCTGCAGCGCGCGAGCCTGCGGACCAAAGGCCTGCATCCCGACGTGCTCGTCATGACGGCGACGCCCATCCCGCGCACGCTCGCGCTGACGCTCTACGGCGACCTCGACGTGTCCGTCATCAGGGACCTGCCGCCCGGACGCCTGCCGACGAGGACGACGGCGAAGCCGGAGTCGCGGCGCGAGGACATCTACGGCTTCGTCCGGCAGGAGCTCGACGCGGGACGGCAGGCGTACGTCATCTATCCGCTGGTCGAGGAGTCGGAGAAAGTCGATCTGAAAGCCGCGACGGCGATGTTCGATCACCTGTCGCAGGATGTGTTCCAGCACTACCGGCTGGGGCTGCTGCACGGCAAGATGAAGTCGGACGCGAAGGATCGCGTGATGAAGGCGTTCGCCGCCGGCGAGATCCAGCTGCTCGTCTCGACCACGGTGGTGGAAGTCGGCGTGGACGTGCCGAACGCGACGGTGATGATCGTCGAGCACGCCGAACGCTTCGGCCTGTCGCAGCTGCATCAGCTGCGGGGCCGCGTCGGCCGCGGCGCGCATCAGTCGCACTGCGTGCTGCTGTATCAGGCGCCGCTGTCCGACGAGGCGCGTGAGCGGCTGCGCGCGATGACCGACACCACGGACGGGTTCGAGATCGCCGAGCGGGATCTCGCGCTTCGCGGGCCCGGCGACTTCTTCGGCACGCGCCAGGCCGGCGTGCCGACGTTCCGCTCGATCGATCTCGTGCGCGATCGGGCCATCCTCGACCGCGCGAAGGCGGAAGCCGATGCGTGGATCGAGTCGGCCGCGCCGGCGCCGGCGGTGCTCGCGAAGATGCTCGAATCCTGGGAGCAGCGATTCAAATTGATTGAGGTCGCGTGATTGAGTGATGTGGTGATTGGGTGAACTGGTGATTTCGTGCGAGTGATTGCCGGGTCGCTGAAAGGGAGGACGCTCGACGCGCCGACCTGGGACGGACTGCGGCCGACCTCGGACAAGCTGCGCGAGACGCTGTTCAACGTTCTCGCGCCGCGCATCCAGGGCGCGCGGGTGCTCGACGGCTACGCCGGGACCGGGGCCGTCGGGATTGAGGCGCTCAGTCGCGGCGCGGCCCACGTGACGTTCGTCGAACGGGATCGCCGGGCGGCGGCCCTGATCGCCTCGAACCTTCAAAAGTGCGGGATCTCGGACGGCTATGTTATTATCCAGACGTCCGTTCTCCAGGCGATCGACAGGCTCAGAAATGATTCGGCCTTCGACGTCATCTTGCTCGACCCTCCATACGCCAGCGATTTTCATGAAGCACTGCCGCACGTGGGGGACATCGTCAAGCCGGACGGAGTTGTGATTCTGGAGCATGCGCGAAGATCCAGCGCGCCGCCGGCCGAAGGCCGGCTGGTCCGCGTGCGCGAGCTCAGATCGGGCGACAGCGTGCTGACGTTCTACTCATGTCAACCCTAGCCGTTTATCCCGGATCGTTCGATCCGCTGACGAACGGGCATGTCGACATCATCGAGCGCGGCGCGCGCCTGTTCGACCGGATCATCGTGGCGATCCTGGTGAACGCGGAAAAATCCCCGATGTTCACGATGGACGAGCGCGTCGAGATCGCGCGCGCGGTCTTCAAGGACCACCCGAATGTGGAGGTCGACACGTTCGACGGCCTGCTGGTGAACTACATGCAGCGGCGCAAGGCGAACGTCATCGTGCGCGGGCTGCGCGCGGTGTCCGACTTCGAGTACGAGATGCAGATGGCGCTGATGAACCGCGAGCTCGCCAGCACGGTCGAGACCGTGTTCATGATGCCGGCCGCGCAGTACTCGTTCATCAGCTCGCGATTGATTAAGGAAGTGTTCTCCCTCGGCGGGAAAGTCCACGGGCTGGTGCCCGAGCTGGTTGAAAAGAAACTGAAAGAGCGCGTTCGCAGCGCGCGTACGTAGTGTCTGCCTTCAGGCGGACGTAAGGAGATCAATGCGGTTAGCAGAACGAACTTCGCGGATTGCCACGTCAGCAACCATGGCCGTTGGAGCCGCGGTGGACAAGCTCCGCCGCTCGGGTGTCGACGTCATCGACTTCGGCGCCGGCGAGCCCGACTTCGGGACGCCCGAGGCCATCAAAGCGGCCGCGCACAAGGCGCTCGACGCGGAGTTCACGAAGTACACGCCCGTGCCCGGCATCGGCGAACTGCGCAAGGCGGTCTGCGATCGCTACAGGACCGATTACGGCGTCGAGTACACGGAGTCGCAGGTCATCCTGGCCGCGGGCGGCAAGCAGGCGCTGTCGGACGCCGCGCTCGTGCTCTACGGCCCGGGCGACGAGGTCATCACGCACCAGCCGTACTGGCCGACGATTGTCGAGCAGATCAAGCTCTCCGACGCGAAGCCCGTCGCCGTCATGACGAGCCCGAAGGACGGCTTCGCGATTCACGCGGACGCGATTCTCAAGGCCGTCACGCCGAAGACGCGCGGCATTATCATCAACTCGCCGTGCAACCCGACGGGCGCGCTGATTTCCGAGGGCGAGTTCCGGACGATCGCCGAGTTTGCGGGCAGGAACGGCATCTGGCTGACGGTCGACCTCTGCTACGAGCGGCTCATCTACGACCCGGTCCCGCATAACCTGCCGAAGATCCTGGCCGAGCTGTGCCCGGAGACCTTCGCGATCTGCGGCTCGGCGTCCAAGGCCTACGCGATGACCGGCTGGCGCTGCGGCTGGACGATTGGTCCGGCGAAGATGATCGCGGCGTGCAACGCGCTGCAGAGCCACACGACGTCCAACGTCAACTCGATCACGCAGAAGGCCGTCGTCGAAGCGCTGAACGGGTCGCAGACGCCGGTGAAGGCCATGCTCGACGAGTACCGCACGCGCCGCGACAACCTCTACGGATGGCTGACGGCCGATCCGCGCATCAAGTGCCTCAAGCCGGCCGGCGCGTTCTACATGTTCCCGGACATCAGCGACGCGATGGCGGCCGGCGGGTTCAAGACGTCCATCGACTTCGCGCAGGCGCTGCTCGACGAGAAGCGCGTCGCGGTCACGCCCGGCGAAGCGTTCGATTCGCCCGGCTTCATCCGGATGTCGTACGCCACGTCGATGGAGAATCTCAAGGAAGGAAGCCGTCGCCTCGTCGAGTTCGTGCAGGCGCACGCAGGTGCTCCTGCGGCGGCCGCGCGATAGAGCACGCCTGACAGCCCGCTGCTACAGCTGCAACGCAACGAAAATACATGGCAAACAATCCAAGACGTCACGTCCACCCGAAGCCGGCTCAGAACGAGCCGGCTCAGGACACACCTCAGACTGAATCCGCGGCTCCGCCTCAGGCGGCTGACACGCCGAACGGCAACGGCTCGGCGCCGCCGCCTTCGCCGCCTGCGGCTGCTTCGGCGGACAGGCCGGCGCAGCCGGCGCAACAGCCACAGCAGCAGTCGCCGCAACAGCCCCCGCCGAAGCGCCTCAACATCACCGATCTGAAGGACATGAGCATCCAGAAGCTCACGCAGATCGCGAAGGAGCTGAGCGTCGCCGGCGCGACGGGCATGCGCAAGCAGGATCTGATTTTCCAGATTCTGAAAGCGCAGACCGAGCAGAGCGGCTTCATCTTCTCGGAAGGCGTGCTCGAGGTGCTGCCCGACGGATTCGGATTCCTGCGCGCGCCCGACTACAACTACCTGCCGGGCCCCGACGACATCTACGTCTCGCCGTCGCAGATTCGCAAGTTCGACCTGCAGACCGGAGACACGGTCTCGGGCCAGATCCGATCGCCGAAGGAAGGCGAGCGCTACTTCGCGCTGATCAAGGTCGAAGCGGTCAACTTCGAAGCGCCGGATCACGCGCGCGAGAAGCTGTTCTTCGAAAACCTCACGCCGCTCTATCCCCAGGAAAAGCTGACGCTCGAAACGGTGGGCGAGCAGCTGGCCGGCCGCGTCATGGATCTCATGACGCCGATCGGCAAGGGCCAGCGCGGCCTGATCGTCGCGCCGCCGCGCACCGGCAAGACGATGCTGCTGCAGAGCATCGCGCAGTCGGTCGCCGCCAATCACCCCGAGGTCTATCTCATCGTCCTGCTCATCGACGAGCGGCCGGAAGAAGTCACCGACATGCAGCGGTCGGTGAAGGGCGAAGTCATCGCGTCGACGTTCGACGAGCCGGCGCAGCGCCACGTGCAGGTCGCCGAGATGGTGATTGAAAAGGCGAAGCGCCTGGTCGAACACAAGAAAGACGTGCTCATCCTGCTCGACTCGATCACGCGCCTCGCGCGCGCCTATAACACCGTCATTCCGGCGTCGGGCAAGATTCTGTCGGGCGGTCTCGACAGCAACGCGCTGCAGAAGCCGAAGCGGTTCTTCGGCGCGGCGCGCAACATCGAAGAGGGTGGCTCGCTGACGATCATGGCGACGGCGCTCATCGACACCGGCTCGCGCATGGACGACATCATCTTCGAAGAGTTCAAGGGCACGGGCAACATGGAAATCCATCTCGACAGGAAGCTGGTCGACAAGCGCGTGTTCCCGGCCATCGACATCCAGAAGAGCGGCACGCGCAAGGAAGAACTCCTGCTCGCGCGCGAGGATCTCAACCGCATCTGGGTGCTGCGCAAGGTCCTCAATCCGCTCTCGGCCGTTGAAGCGATGGAGCTGCTGCTCGACAAGCTGAAGAAGACCGCCAGCAACAGCGAGTTCCTCGCCGCGATGCAGAAGATGAGCTAGATGGCGACCGTCATCAGGGTCCGCGAGAACGGGCCGTTGCGCGTCGAGGGAGACGACGTCACGGTCGTCGATTGGAACGGCAAGGAATATCCGATCGATCGCCGCCCGTTCGTGCTCTGCCGGTGCGGGCAGTCGAAGACCCGTCCGTTCTGCGACCTGACGCACCGCGCCATCGGCTTTCAGTCGGGCGAGGCCGCTCCAGCCAAGCCCTGAGCCGTCTGCGGTGAGCCCGTTCATCCTCGCAGGGTTCACGGCGTTTCTGAGCCTCTACGCGGTCCAGCCGCTGCTGCCGCTCTTCGAACGCGTCTTCGGCGCCGATCACTTTCACTCCAGCCTCACCGTCACGGCCACGACCGTCGGCGTCGCGATCGCGGCGCCGTTTGTCGGCCGCGTCGCCGACGTCTGCGGCAAGCGCCTGGTCATCGTGACGGCGTCCGTTCTGCTCTCGGTCACGGTGCTCTTCGCGGGCACGGCACGTTCTCTCTCGCAGATCATCGCGTGGCGCTTCGCGCAGGGCATCGCGACGCCCGGAGTGTTCGCCGTCGCGGTCGCGTACATTCACGACCGGTGGCAGGGCGCGCGTGCGGCGACGACGACCGCCGCGTACGTGAGCGGCACGGTCGTGGGCGGATTCGTCGGACGCGTGGTGGCGGGCCAGGCCGCGGCGATCTGGGGCTGGCGCGGGAGCTTCGTGGCGGTCGGCGCCATGAGCGCGGTGTGTGCGCTCATCCTCGCGGTGACGCTGCCGCGCGAAGGGCAGAGCGCAGCGGGCAAAGGGCACGGCATCGAGGGGCGAGGCAGGTGGTCGCATCTGGCGACGCGGCCGCTCGTTGGAACGTACCTCGCGGGCTTCTGCGTGCTGTTCGCGCAGATTGCGATGTTCACGTACGTGACGTTCCACCTCGCCGCGCCGCCGTTCGAGCTCTCCACGGCAGCGCTCGGCTGGCTGTTCACGGTTTATCTCGCCGGCGCGATCATCACGCCGATCTCCGGACGCTGGATCAACCGCTACGGTTACCGCGCGGCGCTCGGGATCGCGATCGCGATTGGCGTGGCCGGATCGGCGCTGACACTCGGTCGCACGCTTGCCGAAGTCGTCGCCGGCCTCGCGCTCGTCGCGTCGGGCGTCTTTGTCGCGCAGGCGGCGGCGAACGGGTACATCGGCGTCGCCGCGCGAAGCGATCGTGGCCTCGCCGTCGGCATGTACGCGACGTGCTATTACATCGGCGGCAGCGTCGGCGGGGCGGTGCCGGCGCTGTTCTGGACCACGGGCGGCTGGCCGGCCTGTGTCGCGCTGGTGATTGTCGTGCAGCTGGCGACCGCGGCGCTGGGCTGGGCGTTCTGGCGGCAGGTGTAAGACGCGGCCTGACGGTCGCGCGGCAATGCCGGGGAATGCGGTTACACTGTTTCCTCCAATGAAGAGATGGCGTTTTGCGGCGGCAGCCTTGCTTGTGCTCGGTGCGGCCGTCGTGGGCTCACGGCGTCCGGCGGCGCAGGCGCGGCTCACGTCGCTCGCGCTCGGGCCGGACCGCGTCGACGCGCTGCGCGAGTGGGATGCGCGCGTCGATGAGATGTCGCGTGCCGGCGATCTCGAGCTGCGCGACGAACACCAGGACACGATTCTCCCGGCGCGCCGGCACGAGCGGATGCGCCAGCTCTATCACGGCATTCCGGTATGGGGCGCCGACGTCGCGCGCCAGACCGAGCGCGGCGTGACGATCTCGCTCTTCGGACAGTTGTATGACGGCATCGCGATCGACAGCGAGCCGAAGCTGCTGCCCGAGGACGCACGCGACATCATCACCCAGCTGTCGGGCGTCGATCTCAGCCCGCGGCTGCCGCAGCTGTTCGTGCTGCCGCTCGACGGCGGCGGCTACGCGCTGACGTACCGCGATCAGGCGATCAGCGCGACCGACGCGTCGGTGTTCTTCATCGACGCCATGGACGGCAGCGTCAGGCTCCGCTACAACCTGTTCGAGAACCAGAGCGCCGTCGTGCAGGGCAACGGCGTGCTCGGCGATCTCAAGAAGGTCAGCGTCCATGCGATCGCCGGCACCTTCACGGCCGACGATCAGCTCCGGCCGCCGTCGCTTTCGACCTACGACATGCGCGGCAGCCTGGCCGCCGCGCTGAATGCGCTCAATGGCGTCACGTCGCTGACGACCGCGAACCTGGCGCAGGATCCGTCGACGACCTGGACCGACGGCGGGAACGTCGACGCCCACACGTACGAGGGCTTCACCTACGACTTCTACTTCAAGAAGTTCGGCCGGCGCGGGCTCGACAACCGCAACACGCGGATCGTCGGCATGACGCACCCGGTGCGGCCGCAGGACATCTTCACGGCGTCCGCCAGCACCCTCGGGCTCTTCTACCTGAACGCGTTCTACTGCGACGACTGCGGCCGCGATGGCCTCGGGATGATGGTCTACGGCGAGGGCGGCGGTCCGGCGACATTCGTCTACACCCCGACCGGCACGCGATTCACCGTGAGAAACTTCGCCGGCTCGGTCGACGTCGTCGCGCACGAACTCACGCATGGCGTGACGGCGTTCAGCTCGAACCTGCTGGGGCTCAACGAAGCCGGCGCGCTCAATGAAGCGTTCTCCGACATGATGGGCTCGAGCGTGGAGTTCTACGTCAAGGGCACGGGCGGCAATTACCTGATGGGCGAAAACCTGACGAGCACGATCATTCCCGGTTTTCAGCGCTCGCTGCAGGATCCGCTGTCGCTCGGCACGCCGGACAACTACGCGATCCGGCTGACGGACGCGTCCGACAACGGCGAAGTGCACACGAACTCGACGATTGCGAGCCATGCGTTCTATCTCGCGATCGAAGGCGGCACCAATCGGACGTCGAAGCTGGCGGTCACCGGCGTCGGCGCGGCGAACCGCGAGCAGATCGAGAAGACGTTCTATCGGGGCTTCACGCAGCTGCTGCCGTCGAATGCGACGTTCTCGATGGCCCGCGCGGCGACGATTCAGGCGGCGCGCGATCTCTACGGCGCCGGCAGCAACGTCGAACGCGCCGTGACGCAGGCGTGGACGGCCGTGGGGGTCAATTGATGCGTGTGCTGGCCTGTCCGCCTAAAGGCGGACGCTACCTGCTGGTGGCACTGCTCGCGTTTCCTGGCGTGGCGCACGCGCAGTGGACCGACGGCGCGCGCGTCAGCATCAACGCCGGCATCCAGCAGCCGGCGTCGACGACGTTCGCGGGGACGACGGCGAAGACGGTGAATCTCGAGACGGCGGCGATCGACACGTCGTACAGCGTGCCGCACAGCCAGTTCTTCGACGGCGGCGTCCTGGTTCGCGTCAAAGGCGGATTCGGCGTCGGCGCGTCCGTGTCGATGTTCACGAAGAGCGCCGCGGCGTCCGTGAGCGGCACGATCCCGCATCCGTTCTTCTTCAACACGCCGCGCACGCTCAGCGGCACGACGTCGCCGCTCGAGCGCAGCGAGACGGGCATCCACGCGCAGGCGGCCTATGTCGCCTCGTTCAGGCGCGTCGACGTCGCGATCGCCGGGGGCCCGACGTTCTTCAGGGTCAGCCAGGATCTCGTCGCCGACGCGACCTACACCGACGCCTATCCCTACGACGCGGTCACGTTCACCGGCGCGACGGTGTCGAAGGTAAGTGCGACGAAGGTCGGGTTCAACGTCAGCGGCGACGTCAGCGTGAAGCTGTCGACGCACGTCGGCGTCGGCGGGCTGATCCGCTTTTCCCGCGCGACGGTCGATTTCCCGCTGACGGGCACCGCGTCCGGCGTCAGCGCGGATGTCGGCGGCGTGCAGGCGGGCGGCGGCATCCGCTTTTATTTCTAAAACGTCGCGCGCGCTCGCGTAGAATCTCGGCGTGTTCTACGAAAGAGGCGCCACGCGCATCTACTACGAAGAGGCGGGAACCGGCTTCCCGCTGATGCTCCTGCCCGGCGGCGGGTTGAACTCCACCGTCGCGGGGCTGAAGCGCGGCAACCCCTTCGACGCGATCGGCGAGTTCAAAGGCGAGTATCGCTGCATCGCCGCCGACCTGCGCAACGCGCCGGCCGGCGAGTCCACTGGCCCCGTCGAAGTCGATCGGCCCTGGGAGTCGTACGCCGACGATCACCTCGGCCTGATGGATCACCTCGGCATCGACAAGTTCGCGGTGATGGGCTTCTGCATCGGCGGCCCGTTCATCTGGAGCCTCCTCAAGCGCGCGCCCGATCGAGTCGCGGCGGCGGTCATCGCGCAGCCGGTGGGCTGGCGGCCGGAGATGCGCGACCGTCAGTATCCGGGCTCGTTCTGGGCCGGCTGGCCGGCGCAGATTACGGCGAAGCGTCCGGAGATTCCGCTGCAGACCGCCGAGCAGTTCGTCGTCCGGATGTTCGAGACGAATCCCGACTTCGTCTTCACCGTCACGCGCGACTTCGTGCGCGCGTGCCGGAATCCGATCCTGGTCCTGCCCGACGAAGTCCCCGCGCACCCGTCGGCCGTGGCGATCGAGTCCGCGATGCTGTCGCCGAACGCCGAGATGAGCCTCTTCCCCTGGAAAGAGCCGAAGGAGCGGATTCCGCTGGCCGTCCGGCAGATGCGTTCGTTCCTGCGCGCGCATCGATCCGCATAGCGCAGAGTCGAGGTCAGCCATGCGACGAGTCTTCGCGCTCGGAGTGGTGATAGCGGTCGCGGCGCGTCTGGCGATCAGCGCGCAGACTCCAGCCGCAGCGCTCACCGGGCTCGTGACCTCCGCCGAAGAAGGCCCGATGGAGGGCGTGCTCGTCAGCGCGAAGAAGGCCGGCTCGACGATCACCGTCACCGTCGTCAGCGACGAGCACGGACGGTATCGCTTTCCATCTTCGAGACTCGACGCCGGTCAGTACACACTGCGGATCAGAGCGGTCGGCTACGACCTCGCGTCACCGCACGACGTGCAGCTGGCGAACGGCGCGGCCGCCACCGCCGATCTCACGCTGACGAAGACCCGCGATCTCGCCGCGCAGCTCTCCAACGCGGAGTGGCTCGCGAGCTTTCCAGGAACCGAACCGCAGAAAGCGTCGATTCGGAACTGCACGCACTGCCACACGCTCGAGCGCGTGGCGCGGACGCGCTACGACGTCGACAAGCTCACCGCCGTCGTCGAGCGGATGTCGACGTATCCGCAGCTGTCGTTTCCGCTGAAAGTCCAGAAGCTCGTCGCCGCCCGCATCGGCGGCGGCGAGGATCCGCTCGAACAGCGGCAGGCGGGGTGGCGCCGTCAGGCGCAGTATCTGAGCACGCTCAATCTGAGCGCGTCGCCGCAGTGGACGTACGCGTTCAGGACGCTGCCGCGTCCGAAGGGCCGCGCGACGAAGGTCATCTACACGGAGTACGACCTGCCGCAGAAAACGAGGCAGCCGCACGACGTGATCGTCGACTCGCACGGCCTCGCGTGGTACGCGAGCTTCGGGGAGCAGATTCTCGGCAGGCTCGATCCGAAGACCGGCATCGTGACCGACTACGAGCTGCCGCTGCTGAAGCCGAAGATGCCCACCGGCAGCCTCGCGCTTCGCTTCGACGAAGACGAAAACCTCTGGATGGGGATGCAGTTCCAGGGCGGCGTGGCGAAGTTCGACCGGACGACGGAGAAGTTCCGGACGTGGAGCCTGCCGCCGGAGCTGAACGGCGACTACGTGCAGATCAACCAGGTCAGCCCCGAGCATCACAAGGTGGACGGCAAGGTCTGGCTGCAGGACGCGGGCACGTACAACGTGCTGCGGCTCGACGAGAAATCCGGGAAGTACGAAGTGTTCGAGCCGTTCAGGATTCCGCGGCCGAACATCTACGACGTGATTTCGGATCCGCAGAACAACGTCTACTTCACCGTCTTCGGCCGCGGCGACATCGGACGCATCGACGCGCACACCGGCGAGATCAACGTGTACCCGACGCCGACGAAAGGCTCCGCGCCACGGCGCGGCATGCTGGACGCGTCGGGCCGCCTGTGGTTCGGCGAGAACCGCGCGAACCGCATCGGCATGTTCGATACGAAGACCCAGCGCTTCCAGGAGTGGGTAGCGCCGAACGGGGAGTCGTGGCCGTACGACGTGACGTCAGACAGGAACGGCGAGGCGTGGGGCGGCGGGGAATTCAGCGACCGCGTGCTGCGGCTCAATCCGCAGACGGGAGAGATGATCGAATACCTGCTGCCGCGGTTCACGAACATCCGCCGCGTGTTCGTCGACAACCGGACGGCGCGTCCGACGTTCTGGGTCGGCAACAACCACGGCGCGTCGATCGTGAAGCTCGAGCCGCTCGATTAGGCGAGCAGCGTCCGCAATTCGTCGCCTTCCATCACTTCGACTTCGAGCAGGCGGCGCGTCACTTTTTCCAGCTTCTCGCGGTTCGTCGTCAGGATCTGCCGCGCCTTGTCGTGCGCGTCGGTGACGATGCGCTTGATCTCGGCGTCGATCTTTTCCGCGGTCGGCTCGGAGTAGAGGCCGCGCTCGGCGCCTGGCAGATCGAGGAAGCGGCCGCGCGACTTGTTGCCGTCGTAGTTGACCGCGCCGAGCTCGTCGCTCATGCCGAACTCGGTGACCATCGCGCGCGCCATGTCGGTCGCCCGCTGCAGGTCGTTCTGGGCGCCGGTGGAGATGTCCGACAGCGCGATCTCTTCGGCCGTCCGGCCGCCGAGCAGCACGGCCAGCTGGCTGAGGAGGTCGCCGCGCGTGAGCAGGTACCGATCCTCGAGCGGCAGCTGCATCGTGTAGCCGAGCGCGCCGAACCCGCGCTGCACGATCGAGATCTTGTGGACGGGATCGAGTCCCGGCAGCACGCTGGCGACGATGGCGTGCCCCGACTCGTGATAGGCGACGATCTCGCGTTCCTTCGTGCTCATCACGCGCTTCTTCTCGAGGCCGGCGATCAGGCGATCGATCGCGGATTCGAAGTCGCGCATGCCGACTTCCTGTTTGTCGCCGCGCGCGGCCAGCAGGGCGGCTTCGTTGACCAGGTTCGCGAGATCGGCGCCGGCAAAACCGGCCGTGCGCTGGGCGACGACCTTGAGGTCGACGTCGGGTGCGGTCTTCACGCCCTTCGCGTGGATGCGGAGAATGGCCTCGCGTCCCTTCACGTCGGGCTTGTCGACGAGCACCTGGCGGTCGAAGCGTCCGGGCCGG
>DATNBT010000395.1:0-11188 GCA_035571855.1 Vicinamibacterales bacterium | reverse complement strand
GCGCACCGTGTTGCCGTCCTTGTCCTTGCCCTCGACGTGGACGAACGAATGCGGGTTGCGGAACAGGAACTGCACCAGGTCGCCTTCGACGGATTCCGTCTTGTCCTCGAAGTACGTCGCCGCGAACGAGTGGTGCGCGTAGGCCGGTACCGCCGTCCACGCGATCGCGCCGACGAACATCGCGGCGCCGGCAAGCATCAACAGTCTCCGTGTCATGGGTCGCCTCCCCTCCTCCGTCCGGCTGAAGCCGGACGCTCCGAACCGTCTACTTCTTTTTGGCGGGCGCTTTCGCGGCCACCGCCGGCTTTGCTGCTTCGTTCGCTTTCGAGAGATCTTTGTAGACCGCCTCGATGAACATGTCCGTCGTCCACGAACCCGACGTCGCGCCCCAGCGCTTGTCGTAGTCGAGCGTGAACTGCGCGTTCTTGACCTGATCGAGCGTCTGGCCGCGCTTGATCGCGTCCCGCACCCGATCGCGGATGATCGTGACCATGTCGCGGTACTCGAGCAGGTCGGCTTCGTCGGTCAGCCGCCCGTGGCCCGGAATGATGTACGTGCCGCCTTCCTGCATCGCCTTCGGAATCGCGATGTCGAGCATGTCGTTGAGGCCGTTCAGCACGCCCTGAATGCTGCCGCCGCGCGAGAGGTCGATGATGGGGTACGTCTGCGTGTTGAACAGCTCGCCGGCGGCGATGACGTCCGACTTGCGGAAGTACACGATCGAATCGCCGTCGGTGTGCCCGGGCTTGTAGATCGCCTCCACCGCTTCGCCGTTGAAGTACAGCTCCTTCTGCTTGCTGACGTACGTGTCGGTCGGCCACGCCGTCGTCGGGAACGGCGACGTCTTGCCGGTCGGCGCGCTCATGCGGTTCAGCACGTTCTCGTGCGCGATGATGCCCGCGCCGACGCCCGCGCCCGCGCCGACGTTGCCGCCGGCGATCGTGCTGCCGAGCTTCGCGATCGCGTCCTGGCCGCCGACGTGCTCGGGATCGGCGTTCGTGTCGATGATGTAGCGAATCGGTTTGTTGGTCAGCGTGCGAATCGTCGCGATGACGCGCGCCGCGTCGGCGGCGGTGCCCGTATCGACCAGCAGCACGCCGTCGTCGTTGATCTGCAGCACGATGTTGGCGGCGGGCTCGGGCACCATGTAGACGCTGCCCTGGACTTTCAGCACGGGCAGAGGCGCCGCGGCAGGCCCCTGGGCCGCGACGGTCGCGGCCACGGCACCGCACGCGAGCAGACCGGCGATGAAACTGCGCATATGGCGTCGCATATTAACTCAGATAGCCCCGGCCAGAAACGTCAGCATCCGGCTCCAGTAGACGACGCCGACCCACAACGCCAGCGATACGCCGGCGACGATGCGCGCGCTTACCGATGTGCTCTCGCCTGCCGCGACGGCGTCGACTTCGCGTTTGAGGCCCGTCGTCACGTACAGGATGTCGTTGAGGCCGATCAGCACGAGGAACAGCATTTTGGCCGCAAACGCGATGTTGATCGGCGGCCCGAGCGAGTTCGCGGAGTTGATGCGAAGCAGCGCGTAGCCTGAGACCGCGGCGACCACGAACGCCCCGGCGGCCCACCACATCAGCCGCTGCAGCGGACGGAGCGGCAGTCCCTTCGCGATTCCAAAAATACGCAAATCGACGAGGCCGGCCGCGCCGACGACGAGGGCGGCCGCAATATAATGAACAGTCTTCCAGATCGGTACGACCCACCACTCGGTCATTGCAGGTAGGCCATGTAGCGGCCGGACGTAATCGCGCCGAGCCAGCAGACGAGCGACACCGCGGCGCACAGGCGCGTCACGCCCGACCCGCCCGCGCGCTCCACGCGGCGCCGCATCACCAGCGTGAGGACGATCGCCGCGGCGACAAATCCCATCTTGACGGGAAACAGGCGGTTGTCGAGACGCGTGAGATCGGACAGCAGCATGATCAGCCCGGACGCGATCGTCAGCGCGAACGCGATCCAGACGGCGCGGAAATAACGCGCGAGCGGCGCGAGGGGCAGCTGCGGCACGGCGCCCAGCACGCACGCGTCGATGAGGATGCTGGCGCCGGCGGCGAAAATCAGCCCGAGCGTGTGCAGGAAGAACACCGTCGGATACGCCCAGATCGACGGCGACTCACGCAGCCAGATGAAGAACGCGCTGGTCTCGGTCCACTGCTGAAGAATCTGCAGCACGGCCGATCAGGCGTGATTGGAGCGATCGATCAGATACGCGGCGGCGCCGGTGACGAGGACTCCGGCGACGACGATGAGCGCGACGGTCAGCCAGAGAGGCATCAGAACGCGTTCCCGATGAACGGGAGCATGTGGCCGCAGTACAGCACGGCGGCCCAGATGAAGATCGCGGACGCGGCGGCGATCTTCGGCGCGGCCGGCGCGTCGACGTTGGACTCCACGCGCCAGGTGTCGTCGGCCAGCATGAAGTACGCGGTGTTCAGCCCGGCGAGCAGGACGAACGAGATCTTCCAGTAGAACACCGGATTCGCGTTGTACTGATTCGGGATGCCGAGAAAGAACAGCATGCCGGTAATCAGATTCACGGCGAAGCCGAGCATGCCGATCGGCAGCAGCTGATACACGGCCGAGTACGGCACCACTTTCATGACGCCGAGCAGACGCAGGTTCACGATCAGCACCGTCGTGAACAGCAGGCACAGGCCGACGAAGTGCAGCGTCTCGAGCGTCGGCCACATCCACGTGTGGCCGATGACGAAGTCGCCGACGGCGCGCGCGGTGCTCTGATACGGCGGGGGCTCGCCCGTGGTCTTCGCGACCTGGTCGACCGCGGCCTGCCAGGGACAGTTCGCCGGCGCGTTGGCAATCGATCCCGGATGCTTCGTCTCCTCGTCGACGACCGCCAGGCATGCCTGGTGCACCTTCACGACGTCGGGACGAATCTCGACGTGAGCGATGTGGCCGCCGAGGTACGCCGCGCGCGACATCGTGACGAACGACATGACCGCGAGCACGAGCACGAGCGGCATGTTCCACGACGGCAGCTTCCTGACGCTCTTCCACTGCCAGAGCGTGAGCCATGAGAAGAATCCGGTGACGCCCATCCACAACGTGGCCCACAGCGCGGCGTCCTGGTGTTCGAGAATCGCGTTCGACAGGACGTTCGGCGGCAGCTCGCTCATCGGGTTCGTGCCGCGCAGCCACGCCTCGGCCGCCGATCCGGACGTGTACGTCGCAATCGCGACGGCGGAAATGATGAGGAAGAGCGCCAGGCTCGTCCTCTTCAGCATGTCGTTCCGCAGCGCGAGGCCCGCGACGAACAGCGCGAGCGCGACGGTGAACGCCGTCGTCGGCACGTGGTTCAGCAGCAGGTGAACGTGCGACGTGTTCGAGAGGATGTCGTAGAGCGCCGACATCACAGGCCCGTCGAGCTCCCGACGTACGCGAGCAGGCGGCCGGCCGTGATCGCGCCGAGCCAGCAGACGAGCGACGCGACGGCGAGCATCTTCGCGTTCGCCGTGAGCGGCCGGCGATCGACCTCCGGATCCGCGAGCACTCGCTTCTGCAGCATCAGCTGCGTGATCACCGCGAGGGCGATGAAGAGCATCTTGATGCCGAAGTCGGGATTCACCATCTTCGACGTGGCGTCCGCCATCAGCAGCATCGTCCCCGTGATCGCGTTGACCCAGAACGCCAGCCAGACCAGCGGAAGGAATTTGCGGAGCGGCGACAGCGGAATCGCCGGCACGAACCCGAGGATGCGCAGATCAATCGCGGCGATCACGCCGACGAGCACCGCCATCCCGTAGGTGTGCATCAGCAGAATGCCGGGGAACGCCCACAGCGATCCGGACTGCTTCACCCACTGGGAGAATCCCAGGTTTTCAATTGTCTGAAGAAACGCCATCCGCGCGTGGGGGACTCTACCACATCGCTCGCGCCGTGCGGTCGTGTTTAGCCGCCCTGCTAGTGTCCAGCCGCTGGTAGTGTCCGCCTTTAGGCGGACTTCCATCCCGCCTTAGACGGATCACGCATCCATCATTCCGTCGAGCAGCTGCTCAAGCGCGTACCTCTGCGATCCGACGAACGGATATTCACGAACGTCAGTCACCATGCCGGACCGCACGGGGTTCTGCAGAACGTAACGCGCGACCTGGAGCATGTCTTCATCCTCCCGAATGATCCGCTCATAGCCGTACCGCTGCCACAACTTCTCTCCGCGCGCTTTCGCAAAATAGAAGCCTGAATACTGCTTCGCTTTCTTGATAAATGTGAGGCAGTTCGAGGCATCACACTCGCCTTCAACCACCAGGTGCAGATGATCCGGCATGAAGCAGTACGCAATCACTGCAAACTGATTTTCAGTCGAAGCGCGCAGAATCTGCGAGAGAACCAGAGTTACGTTCGCCGAATCGATGAACCACCGCCGGCGAAAATCGGTGCAAAAGGTCAGGAAATACTGATGGATGCCGACGTAGTCGAATGCGGGAAGGTGTCTCGGATAGTTTGTGCGCATGCGAGGGCATGAGCACAAGTCGGTCCGCTTGAAAAGTGTCGTCCGCCTAAAGGCGGACCCTACCAGCAGCGGACCCTACCAACAGCGGGCACTACCAACATCAGACGACCAACATCAGCCGAAGATCAGGCGTGAGCGATGGTCGGCTTACTTTCCCGGTTCGGCGGGCGGATCGATCTTGCAGGGCGACGGATTCCACTTCGCGCCGTCCTTCTCGAGCTTGAAGTGCGTGCTGGTGATGAACGGCAGCTGCAGGTACTTCGGGTCGTCGACGACGGTGCGCACGAGGAGGATGACGTCGCCGTTCGGCTCGGGGCCGACCTTGTCGAAGTACTCGGTGATCTTCGCGTCGGCGCTGTACGGCACGCCGTTCTTACGGAGATACCCGTCGCGGAAGTTTGTCGTCGTCACGAACAGCGAGCCGCCGACGGGCGCGGGCCCGCGGCCGCGGCCGCGGCCGCCGTTGGGAAACTGCGGGACACCGTTGCGATCGAAGTCGAGCGTCTGTCCCGCGACCTGCCATTCCGCCTGCGAGTAGCCCTGCCACGACGGCGGACCGGACTTCTCGGGCTTTTTTCCAAAGTGCAGCAGCCGCGTCTGCGTGCCGGCGTCGAACTCCGCTTTCAGCGTCCTGTCGTCCTGCCACGAAATGCGCAGCCGTCCTGGCATGCGCATGATGTTGCCGACGCCGTACGGCTTGCACGACAGCCCCGCGGCGTCGTCTTTCGCGAGATCCCACGTGTCGGCGACGCGCCGGCCCTCGTTGTTCAGCGGCAGGCTCGCGTAGTCGCCCTTCGGCGGCGTCATCATCCGCCAGCGCCAGTCCTCGGTGATGATCGCGACCCAGTTGCCGGTGATGTCGATCGGCGCGCCGCTCTTCGCCGTGGGCGGCGGTCCCGCCGGGGGCGCGGCGGGCTGCTGCTGCGCAGCGGCATTAATAGATGTTGCGGCCGCCAGGGCGAAGACAAAGACGAAGGTCTTGTTCATATGCGGCCGCCTCACCGTACCCTCGGCTTGCCCTGTGGATTCGACAGGTCTTTGTAGACGGCTTCGATGAATCCCGCGGTAGTCACAAAGCCGGTCGTCGATCCGTAGTGGAGGTCGTAGTCGAGCGTCGGCCGCGCGGCCTTCACCTGATCGATCGTCATCTTGCGCTTCACCATGTCGGCGATGCGGTCGCGCACGATGGTGACCATGTCGCGATACTCGAGCACGTCGGCCTCGTCGCAGATGCGGCCGTGGCCGGGGACGATGAACGTGCCGCCTTCCTGCTCGTGCGCCGGCACGGCGATGTCGAGCAGCCGGTTGAGCGCGTTGATCTCGCCCTGGACGCTGCCGCCGCCCGCCTGATCGATGTACGGATAGCTCGTCGTCACGAACGTGTCGCCGGCCGCGACGACGTCGGACTTGCGGAAGAAGACGATCGAGTCGCCGTCGGTGTGCGCCTGCGGCTCGTGATAGAGCATCACCGCTTCGCCGTTGAAGTAGATGTCCTTCTCTTCAGGCACGTACGTGTCGGTCGGCCAGGACGCGGCCGGACGATTGCTGCCGCGCGCGCTCAGCCGCGTCAGCACGTTCTCGTGCGCGAGGATCTCCGCCGGCGTGCCGTTGGTCCTGCTGCCGGCCTTCGCGATCGTTTCATTTCCGCCGCTGTGATCGGGATGGAAATGCGTGTTGATGATCCATCGGATCGGTTTGTCCGACAGCTTCTTCGTCGCGGCGATCACCTTGTCGGCGTTCTCCGGCAGCCCCGTGTCGACGAGCAGGACGCCTTCGTCGCCGACCTGCGCGAGCACGTTCGCGCCGGCGCCGACGAGCAGCCAGACGTTGCCCTGCACGTGATACGCGCTCAGTTCAGGCGGCGCCGGAGGAGGCTGTTGGGTCGAGACGCGCGCCACGAGCGCGAACGAGCCGATGACGGCGAGCAGGACGAATCGCTTCATGGTTGTGTGGGTTTCGGCGGCTTCGGCAGCGTTTTCAGCTTCGCCTGATATTCCGGATACGTCGTCTCGGGCCCGCCCTTCGCGGCATCGACCGGAATGCCGTAACGATACGCGAAGTCGCCGTCGAACGGACTCCGGCCGGGCAGGTAGCTCGGCACCGCGCTGTGCGGCCGATCGGGAATCTCGTCGACGTATTCGCACGGCCAGAGCCAGTTGCCGGCTTCGCGCTCGCTGAGCACGAAGTCTTCGCTGCGGATCAGCGGCTCGGCGAGATACACCGGGTCGGTCCAGATCTCCAGGTGCGTCATGACGTCGCCGTGCCGGATGAAGTGCTCGATCATCGTGGACTTCTCGCTGTTCGGCACGCCGTTGCGGCGAATCCACTCCTGCTTGATGTGCGTCGTGTAGACCGTGAGGATGTCGCCGTCCCACTTGCCCGTCGAGAAGCCCTGCCACGTGTGCGGCGCATACTCGGGCGGGTGCGGACGGCCGTCCATCCAGATCGTCCGCTCCTGCTCGTACGTGTTGAGATACATCTGCAGCGCGACGACGCGCTGCGTGCGCAGGTCTTTGTCTTCCCAGATGCGGAAGGCGATCGGCCCGTGCAGGATGTACGGACCGTTGTGGACCTTGCACTGGTGCTCGCGCAGCGTGAGGCGCGACGCGTCCCAGCTGTCCGCGGCCAGCCGCGCGCCTTCGTTGATCGGGAGGCCGGTGTAGTCGCCGAGTTCCGGGCCGGGCACGCGGTCGATCTGATCTTCGTGATAGCGCGGGGTCCACTCGCCGACGAGGCTGATCTGCGCGAACGCCGGCGTTGCGAACAGCAGGACGATGAGCCCGATGCCTTGCGCCCTCAGCCCTACCCCCCGAAGCCTATCCATCGTCCTCCCCACGCGACGCCGAACCACAGCAGGATCGACAACGCGCCCACCATTTTGCTCTCGAGATCCTTCGCCGCGGCGTGCTTCTTCACCGTATAGGTGAAGATCATCGCCAGCAGCAGCGAGACCATCTTGATCCAGAACGCGAAGCTCGCGTAGCACTTCGTCGCCTCCGACGAATAGAGCGCGATGCCCGTGAGGATCATCACGATCAGACTGCCCGTCACGTACGGCTGCGCGTCCTTCGCCAGCTGCGCGACCGACGACTTCTTCAGCCCCATCCCGAGCAGCCGCATGTCGACGACGAGCACCGCGCCGCCGATCACGGCAAGCGCCGCGAGGTGCACGAACTCGATCATCGGAAACGCGTACTCGGAGTTCCTGATCACGCGTCCGAGCGGCGTGGCTTCGGACCACTTCGCGAAATGCCACATGACGTCCGCGATCGCAGACATCACTTAGATCGTCCTCATGGTGCGCCCGCTTCCAGCTCGCAGCCCGCGAGCGTGTTGATGACCTGCGACTGCGGCTGCTTGTCGCAATCAAACCAGTTGTAGGCGATCATGCGGCCGCAAAAAATAATCAAAAGCCACAGCGCCAGCGAGGCGAATCCGGCGCGCCGTGCGCGCGGCGGCGGAATCGGATCGCGGTCCCAGCTCTCAATCCGTCGATACACCCCGGAGTTGAAGAACCAGACATTCAGCCCCGCGACGATGAGCAGCAGGATCTTCACGCGGAAGAAGATGTTCTGGTACGAGCGCACCGGAATCGCGTAGAACAGCAGCAGGCCGCTCGCCACCATGACGATGAAGCCGGCGATCTGCCACGGCAGGATGCGGCGGACGACTTCCGACACCGGCACCGTGCGGAACGTCAGGCCCGTCAGCCGCAGGTCGAGCACGATCGTCAGCCCGACAAACAGGCACAGCGCCCAGACGTGAACGGATTCGACGATGGGATATCCGTAGAGGGATTCGTGGAGCTCGACGCTCCATGGCTGGTCGGCCAGCGCTCTTACAACGCCTAGCAGATTCATTTTGCGGCTAGAGGATACAATGAATCGATGTCCGCGTTCGCGCGCGTCCGTCTCGGCGTCGCTGTTGCCGCGTTTGCGGCCGCGTACCTGTGCCAGCCGCTCGCGCTGAGCGCCTGCGCGGTGTCGTGCGAAGCCGCCCGCGCGGCGCGCACGCCGGCCCTCGCGGCGCCGTGTCATCACACGACGTCCTGCGCGACACAGGTCAGCCAGCCGACGGCGCCGGGCTCGACCGCCATGCCGCAGGTCCTTGCGCAGCCCGTTGCCGTCGCCCAAATCGGGCCGCAGATGGTTCCGACGGTTGCGTTGCCGCCGTCTTTCGCGCAGTCCTTCGACTCGGGCCCGCCCCTGAACACGCACCTCCGTTTGTAACGCCCGGCCTCGCGTCCGCGGTTACGACACAGGAGGTGTATTCATGCGTTCATGGATCGCGCTCGTGATCCTCGCGCTCGCCGCACCGGCGCACGCGCAGGAGCACGACCACGCGAAAATGCTCAGAGACATGCAGGCGGCCGCCGGCTGGCAGGTGATGGACGACGGGGACGTCTTCGTGATGTTCAACCACCAGAGCAGCCCGCGCGGCGGCGACGAGGTCGTCGCGCCCAACTGGTGGATGCTGATGGCGTCACGCAAGACGGCGCACGGCACGATCACGCTGAACGGCATGTGGAGCCTCGATCCGGCGACCGTCGGCGGCGACGGCTATCGCGAGCTCTTTCAGACGGGCGAGGTCTACCAGGGTCAGCCGCTCATCGACCGCCAGCATCCGCACGACCTCTTCATGCAGCTGTCGGCGTCGTGGCGCATCCCGCTGTCCGCGTCGACCAGCGTGACGTTCAGCGGCGGCCCCGTCGCGGCGCCGGCGCTCGGCCCGATCGCCTTCATGCATCGCGCCTCGGCGTTCGACAACCCGATGGCGCCGCTGACGCACCACATGTTCGACTCGACGCACGTGTCGTTCGGCGTCGCGACCGCGGCGCTGGAGCACGGTCCGTGGACGATCGAAGGCTCCGTCTTCAACGGCCGCGAGCCCGATGAACATCGATGGGACTTCGACTTCGGACGGATGGATTCGGTGTCGGGCCGTCTCTGGTTCAAGCCGAACGCGCAGTGGGCGTTCCAGGTGTCGACCGGCCATCTCGTCCATCCGGAGCAGTTCGAACCCGGCGACGCGCAGCGGACGACCGCGTCGGCGTCGTGGACGCGCGTCAGCGGCCAGTCGATTGACGCGGTCACGGCCGGCTTCGGCAGCAACGACGGCCCCGAGCAGGATTTCGTGCGGAGCGGCGCGTTCGTCGAAGGCGCGCACCACGTCGGCGCGAACACGGTCTACGGACGCGTCGAGATCCTGAAGATCGACCCGCACATCGCGGGGGTGGCCGGCGCCGCGTTCACCATCGGCGGCGTCCGCGACGTGGTGAGCCGTCACGGATTCGAGGGCGGCGTCGGCGTCGCCCTCACGCTGAACGCGACGCGCGCCCTGCTCGATCCCTTTTACGGATCGCACCCTTTCGGCGCTCAGGTGTTCTTCCGCCTGCGCCGCGCCGAACATATGATGAACATGCCATGACCTCGGGCTCCCGTCTCGTCATCGCCGCCGTCGTGGGGGCGCTGGTGCTCGCCGGCGGCCTGACGTACTTCATCGCCCGCGCGGCGGGGTTCAGCACGCGCACCGCGCCGACCGCGTTCGAGCGCGTCGTCGTGCGCACGATCCACCGGTTGAGCGTGCCGGCGCGTGCGCGGGACGCCGCGAACCCGATCGCCTTCTCGACCGACGTCTGGGCGGAGTCGCGCGCGCACTTCGCGGATCACTGCGCGTCGTGCCACGCCAACGACGGCAGCGGCGACACCGCAATCGGCCGCAACCTGTTTCCCCGCGCGCCCGACATGCGGCTCGCCGCCACGCAGGGCAAGACCGACGGCGAGCTGTACTGGATCATCGAAAACGGCATCCGCCTGACGGGCATGCCCGCCTGGGGCAATGGCGGCGCGGACGACGCGGACACATGGAAACTGGTCCATTTCGTCCGGCACCTGAAGGAACTGACGCCCGACCAGCTGAAGGCCATGGCGGCCGCCAACCCCAGGAGCCCGTCTGAATTACAGGAGGAGCAGGACGACGCGAAGTTCCTCGCGGGCGAGAACCTGACCCCTGCACCTGAACCGCATCATCACCAGTAAAATGGGAGATCTATGAAACAGCTACTCTCTGTCGTCGCAGTCGTCCTCGCCCTCGGCGCCGGCGTCCTGGCGCACAACGGCAACGACCACGTCCGCGGCACGGTCACCGCCGTGTCCGCGCAGTCGGTCACCGTCCAGCTCGCGGACAAGAGCTCGAAGACGCTGTCCATCAGCGCCAAGACCGAATTCGAAGCGTCCGGCAAGCCGGGCCATCTCGCCGACGTCAAAGTCGGCGACCGCGTCGTCATCGACGTGCCGGAACATGGCAGCAACGCGCTGTTGATCAAGGTCGGCGTCGCGGCTGCGAAGAAGTAGGAACTGAGAAGTGAGAAGTAAGAAGTTAGAACTGGAGACAACGATGTTTCGTCGTATCGCCACCGCGCTTGTGTGCACAATCGCGCTCGTCGCGGCCGTCAGCGCCCAGACGCCGCCGGCCGGCAGAAAAGATCACGCGTTCAAGGGCAAGGTCGAGAAGGTCGACTCGAAGACGAAGATGGTCACCGTCAACAACGAGAGCATCCCCGGCTGGATGATGTCGATGACGATGGCGTACAAGGTCGACAAGCCGAGCGAGGGCACGCTGGACAAGCTCAAGCCCGGCGATCAGATCACCGCGACCGTCTACGACGGCGACTTCCAGATGCTCTACAACGTCAAGGTCGCGCCA
>DATNBT010000394.1:0-3186 GCA_035571855.1 Vicinamibacterales bacterium | reverse complement strand
CCGACGAAGAGCTGGCCTCGCTCGTCGAGCGCGCCGAACGCGAACAGATGACGGCCGATCAGATCAAGCGCGCCATCGTAAACTGGGTACCGGACTGGGATCGCACATGAAGAACACGTGGATTGCGGCATCTGGTTGTCTGGTCATCTGGGCGTTGAGCGTCGGTGCGCAGTCGCCGGCCGCGCTCAAAGTCGACGCGGTGACATCTCCTGCGGGCGCGAACAGCTCGGTGCCGCAGATGACGACGGCGGGCGATCGCGTCGCGCTGAGCTGGGTGGAGCGGCAGGGTAAGACGGCGACGTTCAAGTTCGCCGAGCGGACGGCCACGGGCTGGTCGACGCCGATGACCGTCATCGCCAGCGACAAGCTGATGGTGAACTCGGCGGACGTGCCGTCCGTGCGGGTCACGCCCGACGGGTACGCCGCGGCCTGGCTGATGGAGAGCGGCCCCGATCCCGAAGCGTACGATCTGCGCGTCGCGTTCTCCGGCGACGGGAAAACGTGGACGACACCGAAACCGCCGAACACCGACAAGACGACGTCGCAGCATGGGTTCGCGACGCTGTTTCCGTTCCAGAGCGGCATCGGCGTCGTGTGGCTCGACGGCCGCGCGACGCACGGCGACGAAGGCGACATGCAGCTGCGGTTCGCGTCGTTCGATATGGCGCATCGCTTCCAGTCGGACACGCTCATCGACTCGCGCGTGTGTGAGTGCTGTTCGACGAGCGTGGCCGTCACGGCGGAGGGACCGATCGTCGCGTATCGCGACCGCTCGGCCGGTGAGATCCGCGACATCTACGTGGCGCGCTACGCGGGCGCGGGGAAGTGGGCCGCGCCGGTGCGCGTGCATGCGGACAACTTCAAGATCGAGGCCTGCCCGATCAACGGGCCGTCCATCTCCGCCAACGGCAAGGACGTCGTCGTCGCGTGGTTCACCGCGCCCAACGACAAGCAGCAGTCGTTCGTCGCGTTCTCTCACGACGCCGGCCGGACGTTCGGCAAGGCGGTGAAGGTCGAAGATCAGGGCACGCTGGGGCGGATGCAGGTCGCGCTCGCGCCCGACGGCGCGGCGATCGTCGGATGGGTGGAGTTCGCGAACGAGAAGTCGACGTTCAAAGTCCGCCGCATCGGCGCCGACGGCATGCGCGGCCCGAGCGTCTCCGTTGCCGACATCTCGGGCACGCGCTTTCCGCGTCTGGCCGTCGCGAAGAACGAAGCCGTGGTGGCGTGGACCGAGAGCGAGAAGGAATCGTCGCGCGTGAAAACGGCGCGAATCGCGTTGCGGTAGCGAATCGCGTTACGGTAGGGTCCGGCTTCAGCCGGACCTACGGTTTCACGCCGGACATCTGCGCGAGGACTTTGAAGATCGTCGCGAAGTCCTCTTGGACGAGCCCCATCGCGCGCGCGGCCGTCAGGAACTCGTTCGTCACCGCCGTGGTCGGCAGCGGCACGTCGAGCTGCCGGCCCAGCTCCATCGCCAGCAGCATGTCCTTCTGCATCATGTTCACGTTGAACCACGCCTCGGCCGGCATCTTCAGCACGAACGGACCGCGATAGACGACCATCGGCGACGCGATCGCGCTGTGCATGAGCACGTCCACGGCGGTTTCGCGTGTGATCCCGCTCTTTTCGGCAAGCAGCACGCCTTCGGAGAACGCGAGCATCTGCACGGCGAGGCTGAGGTTCGTGGCGATCTTCATCACCAGCGCGAGGCCGTTCTCGCCGACATGCGTCACCTTCGGCCCCACGTCGTCCAGGATCGGCTTCACCATGTCGAACGTGGCTTTGTGCCCGCCGACCATGACCGACAGCCTGCCTTGCTGGAGCGTGATGATGCTGCCCGAGACGGGCGCGTCGACCATGTCGCCGCCCTTCGCGCGGACGGCGTCGGCGAGCTTGCGGCTGACGGCGGGGCTCACGGTGCTCATGTCGATGACGAGCTTGCCGGCGGTCATGCCGGCGAGGAGGCCGTCGGCGCCGTTGAAGACCGCTTCGTCGGCCGCGGAGTTCGTGACCATGACGAAGATCAGGTCGGACGCCTGCGCGACGGCTTTCGGCGATGCTCCGAGCGTCATGCCCTTCTTGACGAGCCAGTCCGCCTTGGACGCGGTGCGGTTGTAGCCCGTGACCTTGTGGCCTTTCGCCATCAGCAGATCGGCCATGTTGCCGCCCATCGCGCCGAGCCCCACGTAACCGAGATTTGCCATCACGCTCCTCGAAGTAGAATTTTCGACGTGAATAAACCTACAGACAGTATCACGTTGCCGACGACTATTACCGGCTCGCTGCCGCGGCCGTCGTGGTACACCGAGAACCTCGGGCATCGCGCGTTCCGCGACGCCATCGCCGACGCCCGCTTCCGCGAGCAGTACACCGACGCCGTCGGCACGTTCATCCGCGATCAGGAACGCGCCGGCCTCGACATCGTCACCGACGGCGACGCGCGGTTCGATTCCGACGTCGGCGGCATGAGCTGGATTCAGTATCCGGCGCGGCGGCTTGCCGGATTGTCGGGCGGCGACTACGCGCGCATGCGCAAAGGCTACGGCGGCACGCGCAAAGGCGACATCATCTTCGACGTGATGGAGAGCCGCGTGATGCCGCGCGCGGCGGGGAAGATCGGCCGGGGCACGCTGCAGTACACCTTCCTCTGGAAGCTCGCGCAGGGCATGACGTCGCGTCCGCTGAAGTTCGGGACGATCGTGCCGGACATCCTCGGCGCGTCGCTCGGCAACGACTTCTACCCGAAGCAGGAAGACCTGCTGTTCGCGCTGAGCGACGCGATGCACGAGGAGCTCGACGAGCTCGCGGGCGCGGGCTGCGCGATCATCCAGATGGAGGAGCCGAACATCCACCTGGCCGGCATCCAGCGCGGCGGCGCGCCGATGCTGCCCGCGGAGTTCTTCGTCGACAGCTTCAACCGCGCGGTCAGCGGACTGCGGAGCAAGACCGAAGTGTGGTGCCATACGTGCTGGGGCAACCCGGCGCAGCAGCGGCTCTATCCGGCGAACACGTCGTATGCCGGCGCGCTTCCGCTGCTGAACAGGCTCGACGTCGACGTCATGACCTTCGAGACCTGCGCGAACGACGGCATGGACCTCGAGGCCATCGGCAGGACGATCACGGGGAAGAAGATCGCCGTCGGCGTCGTCGATCACCGCAACCTGCAGGTGGAGACGCCCGAGC
>DATNBT010000393.1:0-7364 GCA_035571855.1 Vicinamibacterales bacterium | reverse complement strand
CGAGAAACTGCCAGATGCCCAGCTTGCCGTTGGCCAGCCCGGAATCGGGCCGCGGTTCGACTGTGTACGGAATCTCCATGCTACGCGCGCTCCGGTTCGAATTGCGGTGTGAAGTCGGCGGCGTGGCCCGGCACGCTGTACTCGTACGGGCCGCGGTACACGACCGGCTCGGTCAGGAAGTTGCCGTGTCCGGGCGGCGACGGAGCCGACCACTCGAGCGTCGTCGCGTCCCACGGGTTCTTGTCGGCGAGCGCGCCCCACTTGATGCTGCCGAAGAAGTTGAGGATGAACGGAATCTGGCAGATGCCGAGCGTCCACGCGGCGACGCCGATGACGATGTTCCAGTGCAGCAGGCCGGCGTTGTGCGCGTACTGCATGCCGCCGTCATACATGCGGCGGTTCATGCCGCCGAGTCCCTGGATGAACATCGGCATGAACACGAAGTTGATGGCGATGAACGATCCCCAGAAGTGAATCTTGCCGAGCGTCTCGTTCATCTTCCGTCCGGTCGCCTTCGGGAACCAGTGATAGATGCCTGCGAACAGCGCGAAGATGGTGCCCGGCGCGACGACGTAGTGGAAGTGGCCGATGACGTAGTACGTGTCGTGCAGGTGGATGTCGGAAGGCGCGAGGCCGAGCGGCAGGCCCGTGAGGCCGCCGATGCCGAACATCGGCAGGAACGCGAGCGCGAACAGCATCGGCGTCGTGAAGCGGATCGACGCGCCCCAGAGCGACAGCAGCAGCGCCGTCAGGATGATGACCGACGGGATCGAGATGATCATCGTCGTCGTCTGGAAGAACGCGCTGATCGTCGTGCCCATGCCCGTCATGAACATGTGGTGCGCCCAGACGATGAACGACATGAAGCCGAGGAAGACCGCGGCGTAGACGAGCGCCTTGTAGCCCCACAGCGGCTTGCGCGTGTTGTTCGCGATGATCTCCGAGATGATGCCCATCGCCGGAAGAATGAGGACGTAGACCTCCGGGTGCGCGAGGAACCAGAACAGGTGCTGCCACAGCAGCGGGTTGCCGCCGCCGGCCACCGTCAGCGGTTTTCCGGAGATGACCAGGCCGCTCGGCAGGAAGAAACTCGTGCCCGCGACGCGATCCATCAGCTGCAGGATGCCCGCGGCTTCGAGCGGCGGGAACGCCAGCAGGAGCAGGAACGACGTCACGAGCTGCGCCCAGACGAAGAACGGGAGACGCATGTAGCTCAGGCCCTTCGCGCGCAGCTGGACGATCGTCACGATGAAGTTGACCGAGCCGAGGAGCGACGACGTGATCAGGAAGATCATGCCGACCAGCCAGTAGACCTGGCCGTTGGTCGCGACGACGATCGAGAGCGGCGGATAGGATGTCCACCCTGACTGCGCGGTGCCGCCCGGCATGAAGAAGCTGGCGAGCATCGTCATGCCGCCGCAGAAGTACACCCAGTAGCTCATCATGTTGAGCTTGGGGAACGCCATGTCGGGGGCGCCGATCTGGAGGGGCATGACGAAGTTGCCGAAGCCGCCGACGGCCAGCGGCACGACGCCGAGGAACACCATGATGGTGCCGTGCATCGCGCCCAGCTGGTTGTAGAACTCGGGGAGCATCACGCCGTTCGGCGCGTTGGCGGCACCAAAGATGCTGCCGATCAGCGGAATCGGGTGGCCCGGATACGCGAGCTGGAAGCGCATCACCATCATGAGGGTGAAGCCAAACAGCAGGAACAGCAGGCCCGTAATCGCGTACTGGATGCCGATGATCTTGTGGTCCAGCGAGAACACGTACTTGCGCAGGAACCCGAGCTCCTCATGATGATGCGCGACGTCGCCATGCTCATGTCCGTGCGCGGAATGGGTAACTGTGCTGTCCAACGCGAACTCCTTGAGTTGTGGGCCTTAGAATCGAAACGGGCAATTGTATGCAGAAGGTACAAGCTCGCGCAACCGCTCTGGCGCTGCTGGTCGTAGCCGCCGCGGCCCCGGCCGCCGGGAATTCGGCTTCGGCGGCGCTCCGCGCGAAAGGCGCGAAGGAAATCTACAGCCTGGATCGCGACCTCGCGCTCGAGTCGTTCAAACAGGCGGTCGTGGCCGATCCACAGGATGCCGGCGCCTACCGCGGGCTGGCGAGCGCGCTGTGGCTGAGCATCACCTTCCGTCGCGGAAACATGACCGTCGACGACTATCTCGGCAGCGTCAGCCGCTCGCGGTCGCCGGCGCCTCCCCCGCCGGCCGACGTCGCCGCCGCGTTCAACGACGCGCTCGAGCATGCGACGTCGATCGCGCGCGCGCGGATCGCGGCGAACCCGCGCGACGCCTCGGCGCACTACGAGCTCGGTGCGGCCATCGGCCTGCGCGCGTCGTACATCGCCACCGTGGACAACAGCGCGCTCGGCGCGTTCCGTGCCGCGAAGAGCGCCTATGCCGAGCACGAGACGGTGCTGGCGCTCGATCCGAGTCGAAAGGACGCCGGCCTGATCGTCGGCACTTACCGCTACATCGTCTCGACGCTCGCGCTGCCGATGCGATGGGCGGCGTACGTCGTGGGCTTCGGCGGCGACAAAGAGAAAGGACTGCAGCTCGTCGAAGGCGCGGCGAACTATCCCGGCGACAACCAGGAGGACGCGCGCTTCGCGCTCATCCTTCTTTATAACCGCGAGAAGCGGTACGACGACGCGCTGAAGCTGCTCGCGACGCTGCGCGAACGGTTCCCGCGCAACCGGCTGATGTGGCTCGAAAGCGGATCGACGAGCCTGCGCGCCGGCCGGCCCGCGGACGCCGAGCGTTTTCTCAACGAAGGCATGACGCGCTTCGCCACGGACACACGGCAAAAGATGTTCGGGGAAGACGCGCTCTGGTGGTATAAGCGCGGAGCCGCGCGCGCGGCGCTCGGACGCGCCGACGCGAAAGGCGATCTCGAAAAAGCGCTGACGGTCGAAGGACGGAAATGGGTGCAGGGGCGCGCCCATCTGGAGCTGGGCAAGCTCGCGCAGAAAGCCGGCGCGCGTGCCGCGGCGGCCGAACATTTCAGGACGGCGGAGCGTCTGTGCGAGAGCGATAACGACCAGGCCTACGCCGACGAGGCAAGGAGGCTGTTGAAATGACTGAAGTCGTAACGACGGCGCCGAAGCGGCGCACGTGGCTCTGGGTCATCCTCGGCGTCTTCGGCACGCTGTTTCTCATCGCCGCCCTCGTCGTCGGCGGCGCGGTCTACATGTTCCGCACGCACGTCCACAACGAAACCGTCGAAAGCGCCACGGCGGAACGGCAGTTCGAGGATCAGCGCGCGCACTTCAGAGGACAGCAGCCGCTCGTCGAATTCGTCGGCAACGCGCGCGGCGACGACGACGCGACCGTCCACCGGCCGCCGCCCACCGCGCCGCGCGTGAAGATCAACAACCTGCGCGTGCTGATCTACGACATCAACAACAGCCATCTCATCCACGTCGACATTCCGGGATGGCTGCTTCGCATGATGCCCAACGGACGCTTCAACGGAGGCTTCCAGGGCGACGACGAGTTCGTCAGGCGCCGGATCACGATGGAAGACATCGAACGCCACGGACTCGGCCTCGTGCTCGACGGCCACAATCCCAACACACGAATCCTGATCTGGGCAGAGTAGCGCGGGGAAGTAACGCGGAGGCTTTAGCCGGGCGGCCCGCGGAAAATCGGGTAGGCTAGCGGCTGCCATGGGCAGCCGCCTGACGGTTTCGGCCGGCCTCATCGTCCTTGCCGCCGCGCTTGCGCACGCGCAGGCGCCCGCAGGACGCGGCAACCCCGGTCCGGCCGCGGCGTTTCCCAAACGCGCGCCCGCCGATCCGGCCGTCGTAGCCCGCGGCAAAGCGATCTACAGCACCAACTGCCAGTTCTGCCACGGCGCCGACACGCGCGGCGGCGACGCGGGGCCGAGCCTGCTCCGCTCGCAGCTGGTGCAGGACGATCGCAACGGCGAGATCGTCGCGACGGTCCTCGCGGCGGGACGTCCGCCCGCGATGCCGAAATTCGACTTCACGCGCGGACAGATCGCCGACATCGCCGCCTTCCTTCACAGCTTCGACATCAACAGCCGCGATCCCGCGCGCATGAAACCCGAGACGATCGTCACCGGCGATGCGAAGGCCGGCCAGGCGTACTTCACGAAGACCTGCGCGTCGTGCCACGCCGCGTCGGGCGACCTGAAGGGCATCGCGGCGAAGTTTCCCGATCCGCGCGCGCTGCAGCAGTGGTGGCTGATGCCCGGCGGCGATGGGCGCGGACGCGGCGCGCCCTCACCTGCCGCCGCGAATCTCACGCCCGTGACGGCGACCGTCACGACCGCCGACGGCCAGAAGTACGAAGGACGGCTGATGCGGATCGACGAGTTCAGCGTGTCGATCGTGGACGCCGACGGGACGACGCGGTCGTTCCGGCGCGAGCGTGAAGTGCCGGTCGTCGACATCCGCGACCCGCTGCAGCAGCATCGCGTGCTGCTGCGGACCTACACCGACAAGGACATTCACGACGTGACGGCCTACCTGGTGTCGCTGCGATGATCCGCTCGGCTAAAGCCTTCGCGCTCCTTCTCCTCGTCGTCCCCGCGCTCCTGTTCGCGCAGACGGGCAAGCCGCAGGGCCACGGCGAAGGCCTCGAGCCCGCCGACATTCTTCGTCCGCTGTCCGATTCGTGGCCGACCTACTCGGGCGACTACTCCGGCAAAAGGTACAGCGCGCTGACGCAGATCAACCAGGCGAACGTGAAGAACCTCGCCCTCGCGTGGGTCACACGCGTGACCGGCGGTCCCGGGCCCGGCGGCCTCGCCGCGGCGGCGCTTGCGCAGCGCCGCCCCGCACCGGGCGCTTCCCGATTCATCGTCGGCGGCGAAGGCACAGGGGAGCTGTTCGCCGGTGGCGCGACGAACGTCCGGAGCGCCGTGCTCGCCGTGAACGGCATCCTCTACTTCACGACGCCGGACAACGCGTGGGCCGTCGACGCCCGCGACGGCCACGAAATCTGGCACTACTACTGGAAGACGAAGGGCGGCACGCACATCGGCAACCGCGGCGTCGGCATGTGGAAGCACTACCTCTTCATGGAGACGCCCGACGACTACCTCATCTCGCTCGACGCGCGCACTGGCGAAGAGCGCTGGCACAAGGAGATCTCGAGCTTCGCGCAGGAATACTTCTCGACGATGGCGCCGATCGTCGTCGGCAATCACGTGCTCGTCGGGACGGGCAACGATCTCGACGCGCCGGGATTCCTGCAGTCGTTCGATCCTGAAACCGGCGGGCTGCAGTGGAAGCTCTATACGGTGCCGATGAACCCGGGCGATCCCGGACTCGAGTCGTGGAAGAGCCTCGACGCCGCGCGGCACGGCGGCGCGCAGGTGTGGGTGCCGGGCTCGTACGACCCGGAGACGCATCTTTATATAACGGGCACCGGCAACCCCACGCCCGCGTACACGTCGCAGACGCGCGGCGAGGGCGACAACCTGTTCACGTGCTCGATCATCGCGGTCAACGTCGACACCGGAAAGATGCAGTGGTACTACCAGACGTCGCCGCACGACACGCACGACTGGGATTCGGCGCAGACGCCGGTGCTGATCGACGCGCCCTTCGGCGGCCGCACGCGCAAACTCGTGCTGACCGCGTCGCGAAACGGCTACTACTTCACGCTCGATCGGACGACGGGCGAGCATCTCGTCACGGGGAGGTTTTCCGACACGGTGAACTGGTCGACGGGATTGAATTCGAAAGGCCAGCCCGTTCGCGATCCGAAGAAGGACTACGACATCGGCGGCGCCCTCGTATCGTCGGGCAACGGCGGCGCGGCGAACTGGCCGCCCGGATCCTTCAGCCCGGACACCGGCTTCTTCTACGTGCCTCTCGCGGAATCGTGGGCGATGTACTACCTCGCCGAGCTCGATCCGCGCGGCGCGATGGGGCTCGGCGGCAAGGACGAAATCGGCCTCGGCGGCGAGACGTTCCTCGCGGCGATCGACTACAGGACGGGCAAGGTCGCGTGGAAGATGCGTTATCCCACCGTCACAGGCGCGGGCGGATCGTCGAACGGCGTGCTGACGACCGCCGGCCGGCTGCTCTTCGCGGCCGACGCGGGCGGCAACTTCGTCGCGCGCGATCCGGCGAACGGCCGTCCGCTCTGGCACGCGCGCATCGGCAACGTCTCCAACGCGCCCGAAACCTACATGCTCGACGGACATCAGTACATCCTGGTGGCGGCCGGTGATTCCCTCTACGCCTTCACGCTCAACTAGCGCGACCACGTACGCGAAGACGCGCCTCTTCATCGTCAGCAGCCTGGCGCTGACGATGGCCGGCATCGGCGCGTCGCTGCGCGCGAACACGGCGAGCGATCTGCAGCGCCTGTTCTTCGATCCGATCGACAAGGCGCACTCGGCCGAGATGATCGCGAACATCCTCGGCCTGCCGTTTCTGGGCTTCGCGGCGACGATCGCGATCGGCAGCCCGCTGCTCGATTACATCGGCATGGGACTGCTGCTGCCGCTGGCGGGCGTGTGCTTCACGATCGGCGCGCTCGTGATGATGTTCGCAAGTTCGCTGTCGAGCGGCGCCGGCGTTTACAACGTCATCTGGATCGGCGCGCTCGTCACCGGAATCGGCTGGGGGTTAGTTGAGACGGTCGTCAACCCGCTCATCGCGTCGCTCTATCCCGAAGAGAAGACCGGCAAGCTGAACACGCTGCACGCGTGGTGGCCCGGCGGGCTCGTCATCGGCGGACTGCTCGGCGTCGCGATGTCGGCCGTCGGGCTCGGCTGGCAGGTGAAGCTCGCCGTCGTCATGCTCCCCGCGATCGCCGTCGTCGCGCTCTGCATCGGCGTCGAGTTCCCGCCGACCGAACGCGCGGCCGCGGGCGTCACGATGGGCGAGATGTTCCGCGAGCTGCTGAACCCGCTGTTCATCGTCCTGTTCGCGTCGATGTTCCTGACGGCCGCCTCGGAGCTCGCGCCGGGACAGTGGGTCGACTTCGCGCTCAGCCGCACGGTCCACATGCCGGGCATCCTGCTGCTCGTCTACGTCAGCGCGCTGATGTTCGTCATGCGCCATTTCGCCGGGCCGCTCGTGCACAAGCTGTCGTCGATCGGGCTGCTGTGGTGTTCGTGCCTGATGGCGTCGCTCGGGCTGGTCGCGTTGTCGTTCGCCGACTCGCCGCTGCTCGGCGTCCTCGCCGCGACGGTCTGGGGCACCGGCGTCTGCTACATGTGGCCGACGATGCTGGCGACGGCGTCGGAGCGGTTTCCCCGCGGCGGCGCGCTGCTGATGGGACTGATGGGCACGGCAGGCACGCTCTCGATTCAGTTCGTGCTGCCGATCATGGGCGCCATTTACGACCGCACGAAGATTGCCGCGGCGGGCG
>DATNBT010000392.1:0-3624 GCA_035571855.1 Vicinamibacterales bacterium | reverse complement strand
CAGCAGCCCCGCCGACGTTCACCGCGCCGGTTTCACAACCGGTGAACCTCGTGAACCCCGTGAACCCCGTGAACCCCGCGAACCCCCTGGTGACCCCGATTCTTGGCCGGGACGGCCGTCCGATTCCCGACGATCAGCAGTGAGGCTGTCTTCGATGGCACGTCCGCTTGTGTCGATCATCACCCCCGCCTACAACTCGTCGGCGTTCATCGCCGACACCATCCGGGCGGCGCTCGCGCAGACCTGCGCCGACTTCGAGTTCCTGATCGCCGACGACGAGTCGACGGACGGCACGATCGACGCCGTCCATCGCGCCTCCGGCGGCGATCGACGCGTCGTCGTGATGGCGAGCCCGCACGGCGGTCCGGCGGCCGCACGCAACGTCGCGCTCAACGCCGCGCGCGGGCGCTTCATCGCGCTGCTCGACAGCGACGACGTGTGGATGCCGTCGTACCTCGAGCAGCAGCTCCGGCTGCTCGCGCGGGCGCGCGACTGCGCCATCGTCACGGCGAACGCGATCAACCGCGGCGGCGTGCTCGACGGCCGGCCGCTGTGGGCGACGACCACCGGCACGCGGAAGCTCGCGGCACGCGACCTGATCATCGAGAGCGACGCCGTCTGCATCATGGCGGTGTTCAGGCGCGAGGTCGTCGATCGCGTCGGCGGATTCGATCCCGCGTTCAACGGCAACGAGGACTACGAGTTCTGGCTGCGCGCGGTGAACGGCGCGTTCCGCATCGTCCGCAACCATCAGCCGCTCGGTTATTACCGCCGGCGCCCCGACAGCGTGTCGTCGAACGAAATCCGCATGCTGAACGGCATCATCCGGGTCCTCGAGAGCGTGAGCCGGACCGACGGCCGCCTCGCCGCGGAGCGCGGCGTCATCGCGCGCCAGATCCTCCAGTGCCGCCGGCAGATCGTCAAAGCGCAGATGCGCGCGTCGTTTGCGAAGAGCGACGGCGAAGGCGCGGCAGCCGGCCTGAAAACGCTGTCGGAGATCAACGGCAGCTGGGGACTCGCGCTCGCCGCGAAACTCGGCATGACGTGGCCCCAGCTGCTGATTCGCGCCTACGACCTGAAACGATCGCTGAGGGCGTCATGAAGGCGCCGGGCGCGGCCGTCTTCGCCGTGGCGCTCACCTGCGCAGCCGCCGCGCACGCGGCGACGATTCGCGTCCCCGCCGACGGCGACCTGCAGGCCGCCCTCGATCGCGCGAAGGCGGGCGACGTCATCGAGCTCGAAGCCGGTGCGACATTCGCCGGGCACTTTACGCTGCCGGTGAAGGCCGGCGACGCGATGACGACGATCCGCACCGCCGGGGCCGACGCGACGGCGCCGCGCGGGCGCATCACGCCGCAGGACGCCGCGCGTTTCGCCAGGCTGCGGGCGCCGGACGAGGATCCCGCCATCGACGTCGCCGCGGGCGCCCATCACTGGAAGATCGCGCTCCTCGAAATCACGGGAGGCGGCGACGGCGAGCTCGTGTCCCTCGGCAGCGGCTCGCACGTCCAGACGATTCCCTCTCAGGTCCCGCACGACCTCGTCGTCGATCAGGTGTTCATCCACGGCGATCCGGTGCGGGGGCGGCGCCGGGGCATCGGCCTCAACAGCGCGGCGACGACGGTCACGCGGTCGTACATCTCCGACATCAAGGCCGTCGGCCGGGATGCGCAGGCGATCTGCGGCTGGAACGGTCCCGGCCCGTTCACGATCACGAACAACTTCCTGGAAGCGTCGAGCGAGAACCTGCTGTTCGGCGGCGCCGATCCGGGCATCCGGGATCTCGTGCCGTCCGACATCACGATCGCCGGCAACACGCTGTCGAAGCCGCCGTCGTGGCGGCAGGAGCACTGGGAGGTCAAGAACCTCCTCGAGCTGAAGAACGCCCGGCGCGTGTCGATCAGGAACAACGTGCTCGAGAACAACTGGCTCGCGGCGCAGAGCGGCTACGCCGTGCTCTTCACCGTCCGCAACCAGGACGGCGCGTGCCCGTGGTGCGAAGTGAGCGACGTCGTCTTCGAGGACAACCAGCTGTCCAACAGCGGCAACGGCGTGTCGATCACCGGCGTCGACAACGTCCATCCGAGCAAGCAGACGCACGACATCGTCATCCGGGGCAACGTGTTCGCGGGCTTCGACAACCAGAAGTACGGGGGCAACGGGTACGCGTTCCTGATTCTCGACGGCCCGCGCGACATCACGATCGACCACAACACGATCGTGCAGGAGCACGGCGGCGGGTTCATCCAGACGGAGGGGCGGCCGGTGCCGGGGTTCGTGTTCACGAACAACGTGGTCCGGCAGAACGCGTACGGCGTCATCGGCCGCGACAAGGCGCCCGGCAACGACAGCCTGAACTTTTATTTTCCCGGCGCGACGTTCACGGGCAACGTGATCGTGGACGGCGACGGCGGACGCTACCCGCGCGGCAACACGTTCGTGCCGGCGGACGGCGTCTGCCGCGCGCTGGCGTCACTTCGCCAGCGCAAAGACGCGGATGCCGGACCAGCGAGAGAGGCCGGAGAAGCGGCGGAGCAGCGCGCCGTCCAGTTCGTAGGCCCCGGTGCGCCACCGCTGCGCGATCGGAAGGCGCTCAACTGCGGGGACGAACGGCAGGTGAAATGACCGGCTCGCCGTCATCCGGAAGCGCGCGCTGAAGCGCGCGACTTCCCCGCTCGTGAGCGGACGTTCGAACGGCGACACGTCCGGCGCCTGATACGGGATGCACTTCCGCAGCGCGATGATCAGCTTCGAATCGCGCACCGGCTCCTTGAAGATCGCGCGCCCGCCGGGCTTCAGCACGCGGAACACCTCGCGCGACGTCTGATCGAGATCCAGATGGTGCAGGATGGCGGCGCCGAAGACGACGTCGAACGACTCATCGGGCACCGGGATCGCGTGGGCGGAAGCGCAGAGGAATTCAATCGGCGTGTCGGTCCCGCCGTTGAGCACCGTGCGCTGCTTCGCGAGCGCGATCAGCGACTCCGAGATGTCGACGGCGACGACCTGCCCGCCGCGCTTCGACAGCAGGAAGGAATTTTCTCCCGATCCGCATCCCAGATCGAGCACGCGCTTTCCTTCGATGTCCCCGAGCAGGGCATACGCGTACTCGAGCGGAAAAATCGACTCGACCGGCGGCGACATGTACCGGGCGACCTGTCCGGGCCCGTACAGCAGGCCCTGCGCGGGCGTATTGCCCGCTTCGATGTTGCTGCGCGCGATTTCAGCCTGGTCCCACTGGGCGTAAACAGTTTCGTTCATGCCCGTCCAGCTAGCAGAAGCCGTACCACATCCGTGGACTCTGCGGCGTGCGGTTTGCACCTCTTCGCGGCGTGGATGAGTCTTACGGAAAAGGTTTTCCGAAAAAACGAAAACTGCGCGTCGCCATCGTGGCGCCGACGCTGAGGATTCTCGGCGGCCACTCGATTCAAGCTCAACATCTCCTCGCCGGGTGGTCGACCGACGACGACGTGGACGCGTGGCTCGTGCCGATCAATCCGGCGCCGCCGGAACCGTTCGCGCGTCTGCTGAAGATCAAATACCTGCGGACCGTCATCACCCAGCTGCTCTACTGGCCGCAGCTGCTCGTCGAGCTCTCACGCGCCGACGTCGTGCACGTCTTCT
>DATNBT010000391.1:0-12415 GCA_035571855.1 Vicinamibacterales bacterium | reverse complement strand
GACGGATGTCGACTCCACCACGTACTCGAAATCACGTCGAGATGTCGCGACCGTAATCCGATCGCCTCCCCGGATGTCTTTCAGGGGCCGGAAGAACGTGTCGCGATGCCCCGCGAGCACGACGTTGCCCTCCACGCCCGGCAGGGCGGTGCGGGCAAGATGCCCGACGGCTCGCTGCAGGATCGCTGCGGACTCGCCCTGCACGACGACCACCGCCACACGCAGGCGAGGAATGCGGATCTCGCCAATCGATTCGCCGTCGGCCGGGATTACCTCGAGCACGGGCACCGCCGCAGTCCGCGCGGCGACGGGAGCCGCGTGCCGGTCGTGTGCCATGCGTGCGAGTTCGCGTGCCTGGTACATCCGCGCGTCGTTGGCGACCCAGGCCGCGTAGCCGAGCGTGAGCACGCCCGCCGCGAGCAGGATCCGCGAGGCGTAGCGGAACAGACGGAGCGTCAGGCTCACGGTTTGCCGCCTTCAGGAGGGGCGAGGTATCCGGATCGCGTCCGCGCGCGTAAACGTCCCCGTCCCGTGGCCGTCACGGCGACGGCGATTTTCCGGAAGGCCCTCGCACCGGCCCGGTCGCCGGGGACGAAGGCCAGCGTGTACTGCTCGCGGAGATCGGCGGCGACCTGCGCCGAGGCCGTCGCAATCTCTTCGGCCGTCTGCGGAAAATACGCAACGCCGCCGGTCTCCCGGCAGATCCGCTTGAGCGCGCCGGCGTCTTCCTCGTCCTCGCCGGACACACCCAGGAGTCCAATCGCGTAGATGACGCCGTCGGACTGACGGGCGAGCGCGAGCACGTCGGCATACGTGGTCCGGCTGGCGTTGTCCGCGCCGTCGCTGATGACCAGCAGCGCGCGCCGTGCGCCGTGCCCGGCCCGCAGTTGCCGCAGCCCCGCGGCGACGCCGTCGTACAGTGCCGTCCGTCCTTCGGATCTCGCGGCCGTCAGCGGCGCCCGGATCGCCGCGGGGTCGTGCGTGAACGGCTGGTCGTCTCCCAGCTCGAACCACACGCGGTCGTTGAAGTCCACGCCGAACAGCTCGTCCTCCTGTCGAATCGTGTCGAGGACGGCGGATATCGCCGTCAGGAGCGCCGCCGCCTTCGGGCGCATGCTCTGGCTGCGATCGACGATCAGGCCGAGCGTAATCGGCGCCTCCCCGCGGCGAAAGATCGCGGTCGGCCGCAGCCGGCCGTCTTCGTACACGTGAAAACTGTTCTCATCGAGTCCGCTGACGCGGTGACCGTGACTGTCGGTGACGACGACCGGGACGACGACGAGCTCGGTGTGGACGGTGATGATCGGTTGCAGCAGGAGGAGAAGAGCGGCCAGCAGGCGCATCGAGGCACCCTCTTGGCGCCGCGGGACGGCGTCCCGCGGCGTCATCCGGATCGTTTACAGAATCGAAACCGTCTTGCGACGGGTGAACGCCGTGAGACCCATGGCGAGGCCGAGCAACGCGACGCCGAACAGGACTAACAGCGGGAGCATGCTCGCGGTCTTCGGCAGCTGCGCCGGCTCGCTGCTCGCGACCGTCGCGACGGGCTCGACCGGCGTCGTCTGGATCGCGGCCGCCACGGGGACTTCCTTCTTATCCGGCGTGATGGCGACGATCGGCGCGGTCGCCAGCGCCTTCTCGTCGGCCACGTCAACCGCCAGCGCCGGGACGACCACCTTCGAGGCCTGCGCCAGTTCGATCGCGCGAGACTTCGGGTAGATGAACTCTTCGCCGATTCTGCGGCCGGGATAGAACCACGCGCGCACCGCGTCAGGCGATCCCGCGGGCACTTCGCGGAATTTGATCACCGTCTGGTCCGTCGCCGTCAGACGATAGTCGGGGATCGTCATCGCCGTCGCGATGACCGTCTTGCCGTCGGCAGAGAAGATCTGCACGATGTGGCGGTCGTTCACGTCCGCCATCTTGAACAGATACGTGCCCGCGGCGAGCACGTGCCCGGCGATGTCCACCGGCTTGCTGAACGTGATCTTCGTTTCCTTGTTCCATTCATCCGCGCGGACGTTGGCTGCCGATACGAGGCCGAACACCGTGAGTGCGATTCCAACCCAGAGCGCTTTCTTGATCATGCAATCCGTCTCTTTCTGAAGAACGTGAAGAACGTCTCCCGAGAACACGAGCCTAGTGCGATTCGTAAAGAGTTCGGTGTTCCTTTCAGCACTCCCCGCGGATGAAGAGTCCGTTACGCTCCGGAGCAGGACGAACAATCCCCATGCAGAACCACACTCCGCCGCCGGACGACCTCACGCTCGCCGAACTGCAACGCGTGGCGGCGGAGTCGGTCAGAGACAGCGCCGAACGACTTCGACAGATGGCAGAGGACGCACGCATGGCCGCCGAGGATGCGAGGGGGGCCGCCGAGCTCGCCCGGCAGGCGGCGATGGAGGCCGTCAAGGCGACCGTCGACACGCTGGCCGCGACGCTGGAGCAGATGAAGGCGGTTGAAGAGATGCGGCAGACGCTGCGCGACATCAGGAAGCTGAACACGCCCGACGTCAACTGAGCGCGTCGGGCGGTCAGGCGTGGTCGGCGGTCTCCGCCAGGCGGTGTTCTTCGATCCACTGGCGGCTGACGAATCCAAGGCTGGCGTTCCAGGCGCCCGCGCGGCGGCGCCGGAACCACTGTGCGAGGCCGAGCACGATGCCGGCGCCGGCGGCGATCCAGACGATGTTCGTGGCTATCATCACCGCTCGATCCACTCGACAAACGCCGGAGGCACTTCGTTGCGCACGACCATGACTCGCAGGACGCGATCGTCGCGCAGCAAGTCGGCGGCGCCTGTCCTGGCCGCTTCGATGACTCCGTAGTGAGCCCACGCGGCCGGCATTCCCGAAGACGATCCGCGCCGCATCGTCGCAATCAGCTTGAACACCCTGCGAGTGTAGCAACCGGCACGGCGTGTCGGCTGTTCAGAACGGCACACCCGTGAACGACGCGTTCAGTCCAGATCCGCCGGCCACAACAGCACGTCGCGCTCCGACAGCGGCGGGAGGCCGCCGGACTCGAAGGACCGGAACATCACGACGTCCGGGGCCGCCTGCGTCGAGCGGATGGCGAGCTGCGGAGGCAGAAATCCTGGAGGCAGCCAGCCGCGAATCGTCGGTCGAGGCCCGGCCGGTTCCCGTGCGATGAGACTCTGCAGCAGCGCGCCGACCCGGGCGCCCGACGCGTCGCGATCGCCGCACTCCTCGAGGGTCCACTCTAGGCCTTCCACGCTCAGCACCACGTACGCCGCCGCCGTAATGCCTTCCTCCGCGATGAAGAACTGCAGCTCGCGCGCTCCGGACTTGCCAAGCCCCGCGAGCATTCGCTTCGTCGCAATCGCCGCCCGGATGGTGTCCACATCCCGATCGAGATGAAGCCGGAACGGCGTGGCGCGGGTCCGTCCCATGGCGGCAATCGCCTGGAGGTCACGCTCTTCACCGGCGCGAACCAGCGTCATCGACGCGCCATGGCGCGGCGACTGCTCGACGCCGACTTCGACCATCGTCCTCGGAATTCTCAGGAATCCCGCGGCATCGCACCACGCCGTGCCCATGTCGCCGCAGAGCAGCGCCGCCCGCGCGCCGTCGGCCTGTGCGACAGCGAGCAGCCGTTCGACGAGCAGTTCCGCGTAGGCGGCGCCGCCATCGCGGAGGCCGGTGAAGACATGGCTGATGCCGCAGATTTGCGCCGACGCCTGATTCAGCGTGCCCATCACCCGGCGTTCGCGCGCGGTTGCGAGCACGACGTCGCCGCTCACGAGCGCGAATCGCCGCCGATGCTCGCGGGACCACGCCGCGGCCATGCGTACCGCCTCGAGGCGGCCGTACGCGCGTCGGCTCAGTCCCGACGGCTCGGCGGCGTATTCCCTGTCGAGTATGCGATCGAGAATCACGCCGCCGCTCACAGCGACGACCGCCGGCGTCGATCCGCCGATCAGCGCGGCGTCGGGCTCAGTCGTGCAGCACGACGGTGAGGAGGGAGTTGTTGACCTTGAGGCCGTTCCGGTAATCGATGAAGCCGAGGCGCTGGAACTTCTTCATGAAGAAGTTGATGCGCGATCTCGTGGTCCCGACCATCTCGGCGAGCGTTTCCTGAGACAGCAGCGGCACCGCTCTGGCGGGGGAGTCGTGCTTGCCGTACCGCGCGAGCAGCAGCAGCGTGCGCGCCAGCCGCTTCTCGCTCGAGTTGAACAGCTGGTCGACGAGGTCTTCTTCGATCTGGATGTTGCGCGCCAGCATGTGTGCGATGAACCGGTCCGACATCCCGCGCTTGCTGTGCAGCAGGGCGATCATGCGGCGCTTGTCGATCCGGAGAATCGAGCTGTCGGTCGCGGCGGCCGCCGTGCCCATGCGCACGGGCTGGCCGGCGAGGCACCCTTCGCCGAAAAAATCGCCGGCGCCCAGCATCGCGACGACCGCTTCGCGGCCGGACTTCGAGCTGACCGACAGCTTCACGTTGCCTTTCTGGATGTAGAACACGTGATCGCAGGCATCGCCCTGCGCGAAGATGACCGTCCCGCGAGGGCACTCGACAATCCTGCGCGCGACACCGGTGGAATCGAGAAACGCCTGGGCGTTGAAGAGGCGTTTCGACTTTGCGGCCATCGACGTTCGATCTTACGTCAATCGTGCTAGGATTGGCCTTCGGGTTGTTCCGCGTGCTTTGCCGCCTGTAGGTTTATCGAGCCTTTCCTGACTCGCTCCTCCTGACGTCCAGCCTAGCTACGAGACGACATCCTGCCGAATCCATGGTGGATCTCGGGAATCGTGTGCCGCGTTGACGCGGCACGACCGTCGCGGACGCGACGGAGGAGCATTGATATGGGTCGCAAATTGTATGTGGGAAATCTTCCGTACGAAACGGGAGAAGCCGATCTCCAGGAACTCTTCGCGCGCGCAGGCGCCGTGGAGAAGGTCACGGTCATGCGTGACGCGGCCAGCGGCCGCGCCCGCGGCTTCGGCTTCGTCGAGATGAGCTCGGACGAAGACGCGCAGAAAGCGATCACCGAGCTGAACGAATACCAGCTCGGCGGGCGCGGTCTCACGGTGAACGAAGCGCGGCCGAAGGCGTCGAGCGGCTTCTCGGGCGGCGGTGGCGGCGGAAGCCGCCGCAGCGAACCTCGCTGGTAGTCATGACGGGATATCGAGACGGGCGTATGTCCCGTCTCGACGTCAGCGTCACGACTCACGCGGCGGGCTGTGCAATTCGGGACAGCGCGGACGGAGCCATCCGCGGCACACTGTCCCTCGTGACTGGAACGTGTTCAGGCCGGGTCGAACGATGACGATCAGCGTCGGTCTTCCGCGCGTCCATGTCGCCGGCTCCAACGCGAGCCACAACGCCCACATCGAAGTCGGCAGACACGGCTTCGCGCTGTTCCTGGCGCCCGACGCTCCGGCGCCACTGCTCGACATCGACGGAACCATCGAACAACTCGAGGACGTCGTCCGCGGCCTCGCGGCCGCGCTTGCGGATGCGCGGCAGGCGTCCGCGCCGCGCGGTGCGGCCGCATGAAGCCGCCCCCGCCGAATGCGGGCCGGTATCAGCGGCTCCACGTGTATCTGCGCGATCGCTTCGCCAACCGCGTCGTCCTGACGTTTGCGGAAATTGAAGACCTGCTGGGATCGCCGCTCCCCGACGCCGCACGAACTGAACTCCAGTGGTGGGAGATTCCCACGGCGCCGCTCGCGTCCGAGCAGTCGGAGGCGTGGACGTCCGCGCACCGGCGCGCGGATGTGAACTTCCGGTCCGGGCGCGTCGTGTTCGACCGCGATGAGTCGCTCGGCACGCGTTGACATCGCCAATGGCGGCTGGCCCCGTCGCTCCGAAGGAGAGTCGATTCTCATGAAGAAGAGCATTACCGTCGGAGTCCTCGGCGTCCTGCTGGCCGCGCTCGGATCCGCGCACGCGCAATCAGCCGGGCACTATCGTGACTACGAGCTCGGCAGCAGCATCGCGTCGGTGTCCAGGATCGCCGGATTGACGGCCGCCGATGCCAGGGTCCTGCACGGGCGTCCCGCTCTCCTGCAGGACCTGCAGTGGCGCCCGCCGTTCGTCCTCGATGACGCATCCGCAAAGGATCCGGTCGAAGACATCGTCTTCAGCTTCTACAACGATCAGCTTTTCCGCATCGTGATCGAGTACGACCGGCGCCGCACGGAAGGCATGACCGATGGGGACATGGCCGCGGCGATGTCGGCGCTGTACGGCCCGGCGACTGCGCCGGTGCTGAAGGATCGCCGCCCCTCGGCGCCGATCATGTCGGAGGCGGGCGCCCGCATCGCGGCCTGGGCGGATGCGGATTTTTCCGCCGTGCTCTCCCGACAGACATACGGCTCGGGGTTCCGCATGGTCGTCACTTCGGTGCGGCTGGATGCGCTCGCCCGAATCGCGGAAGCCGAAGGCGCGAGGCTGGATGAACAGGATGCCCCGCGGATCGCCGCTGACAAGCAGAAGAAAGCCGAATCGGACACGCTCGCGGCTCAGGAGAAGGCGCGTCTGAAAAACAAAGCGGCCTTCCGTCCATGAGCCGCCGGACGGCGATCAGCTGATCACAACGCGCTGGGCTCCATTGCGCCGGCGGCATCTCGTCGGGTGTGACCGGCGCCGGCAACCGCAGTGACCGCCGGATCGGCCTCGCGCGGCGATGCCGCGTCCGGCCGCTGCCGTGTGAGAGCCGCCCTCACGCGCATTCGCCGTTCACGGACCTCCAGAAACCGCGCATGAGAAACGACGGTCCGATCTATCGCCGTCAGGTCCTCGACGCCGGGTTCGGGGACGACGTTCATCGTCCTCGCTCCGTCGTGTTCGCGCGATACAGAATCTCGGCGACCGTCGGCGGCGCCACGTTGTTGGCCAGAAACGCCATGACCACCACCGGACAGACGCCGAGGATGAACAGGCACACGCTCGTCGAGAGATGCGCGCCGCTGACCACGCTTGCGGAAACAAGAGCAAGGGTGACGAGCAGCGAGCTTCCGGCCAGCCATACATGGGGAGAGGTCTTCGACATGTCTCAACTCCTTCGGCGCTTATGAAAGATCCGGCCGGCAACGCTCCGCGATCGGCTGACTTCACGCCGACGTGTCCGAACTGCGGATCGACGGTGACGGTCACGACGTCCAGGATTCCCGGCGCGGACAGCTACTGGCGATGCGTCACGTGCGGCGACGTCTGGAACGAATCGCGAATTCGGGCCGGCGATCGCACGTGGTTCCGACGCCGATGACCGACCGGAAGCCTGGCTCACGTTCCTTCACGCTAGCGCAAGGCGGCCGGCGCGATGTGTTCAAGAGTGAACAGCGCGGCGCACGCCGGTGACGTACGATCCGTCGCTCATGCGCGATCCGCAGAAACCCCTTCAGCGGTTCGCCGTCCTCGGCAATCACCTCCCGCGTCGATGCGGCATCGCGACGTTCACGACACATCTGGTCGACGCGCTGGCCGGCGCGCTGCCGGACGCCGACGGCTTCGTCGTCGCCATGAACGATACCGGACGGGTTCACGCGTACCCGCCGCGCGTGCGCTTCGAGGTCGCGCAGGGCGACATCGCGTCGTATCGCCGCACGGCGGACTTCCTGAACGTGAACCGCGTGGACGTGCTGTCGGTGCAGCACGAATACGGGATCTTCGGAGGAAAGTCGGGCGCCCACCTGCTCGCGATGTTGCGCGAGCTCCGGATGCCGGTCGTGACGACGCTCCACACCATCCTCGCCGACCCGAACGCGTCGCAGCGTGCGGTGATCGACGAACTGGCGCAGTTGTCGACCCGGCTCGTGGTGATGAGCGCCGCCGGCGCCGAGCTGCTTCAACATGTCCACGGCATCCCGCGTGAACAGATCGACCTGATCCCGCACGGCATTCCGGTGGTGCCCCACGACCCGCAGAGCAAGGAACGGCTCGGCGTCGAGGGCAAGACGGTGGTGCTGACGTTCGGCCTTCTCTCGGCAGACAAGGGGATCGAGCACGTCATCGACGCGCTGCCGGCAATTGTCGCGGCCCATCCGGATACGGTCTACGTCGTCCTCGGCGCCACGCACCCGCACGTCCTCGAGCATGACGGCGAAGCCTATCGGCTGATGCTCGAGGCTCGCGCCCAGCGTCTTGGCGTCGCGAACAACCTGATCTTCCACAATCGGTTCGTCACCCAGAGCGAACTGATCGAGTTCCTCTCGGCCACCGACATCTACATCACGCCGTACCTGCAGCCGGAGCAAAGCACCTCGGGCACGCTCGCCTACGCGGTGGGAGCGGGCAAGGCCGTGATTTCGACACCCTACGTGTATGCGCGCGAGCTGCTCGCCGACGGCCGCGGCGTGCTGGTGCCCTGGCGGGATTCGGGCGCGATCGCCCGGCAGATCACCTCGCTCATCGGCGATCACAACCGCCGCGAGGGACTGTGCGATCGCGCCGCTGCGCACGGCATCGGCATGACGTGGGCGGCGGTCGGCCGGCTGCACGCCGACAGCCTCGCACGCGCGCGTGCGGAATACGCCGCGCGCCGTCACGCCTCGTTTCACGCCGCCACGGTCGCCAGCCGGCCCATCAGCCTGCCGGACCTGAATCTGGCCCACGTCCGGGCGATGACCGACGACACCGGCATCCTGCAGCACGCGACGTTCAACATCCCGCGCTATGACGACGGCTACTGCCTGGACGACAAAGCGCGCGCGCTGCTGCTGATGACGCTGCTCGACGATGCCGGCGTGGAAGATCCCGCGGTGATTCGCCCGTTGAGTGCCCGCTACCTGGCGTTCGTCAGCCACGCCTTCGACAGGTCGTCGCGGCGCTTCAGGAATTTCATGTCCTACGACCGCCGGTGGACTGAACCGTGCGGGTCGGAAGACAGCCACGGTCGCGCCGTATGGGCGCTCGGCGCCGTCGTCGGCCGTGCGAGCGACCCGGGTCAGCACAGCCTCGCAGGCGATCTGTTCCACGCGGCGATCCCTTCGGTGAGAGCGTTCACGAGTCCGCGCGCCTGGGCGTACGCGGTGCTCGGCATCGAAGAATATCTGCGCGCGTTTCAAGGTGACAGCGCTGTCGCGGCACTCCGCGACGAGGTGGCGGACCGCCTGCTTTGTCTCTTCGAGCGCACGAAGCGGCCGGAGTGGCCGTGGTTCGAAGAGTCGCTGACGTACTGCAATGCACGGCTGTCTCAAGCCCTCATCGCCGTCGGCGTCAGCACCGGCCGGACGGCGCTGGTCGACGCCGGGCTGCAGTCCCTGGAGTGGCTCGTCGCGTTGCAGGTCTCCGCGGAAGGACATTTCGCCGCGATCGGCTCCAACGGCTTCTACGAGCGGGGCGCAGTCGCCGCCGCGTTCGATCAACAACCGGTCGAGGCGTGTGCGACGCTCGCGGCGTGCCTCGAAGCGCATCGCGCCACGGGTGACCTTCGCTGGGCCGAACGAGGACGACGGACGTTCGGCTGGTTTCTCGGGCAGAACCATCTGCAACAGTGGCTGTTCGACGCCGCCACCGGCGGCTGTCGCGACGGCGTGCATCACGATCGCGCGAATCAGAATCAAGGCGCCGAAGCCACGCTGTCGTTTCTCCTCGCATTGCACGGGATGGGCGCGTTGAGCGACGTCCCCGTGGCGCAGCCGGCCTTGCGGGTTCATGTGGGTGTCAATGAGTAACTACCCGACGCTGCTGGAGCGTCACGCCGGCAATCCGATCCTGACCGCCGCCGACTGGCCGTATCCGGCGCACACGGTCTTCAACGCCGGCGCAACGAGGCTTGCGGACGGCACGACGCTGCTGCTCTGCAGGGTCGAAGATCGCCGCGGCCTGTCGCACCTGTGCGCGGCACGATCGCGCAACGGCATCGACAACTGGGTCATCGATCCTTCTCCGACGTTGAAGCCGGAGCCGGACAGGTATCCCGAGGAACTGTGGGGTCTCGAGGACCCGCGCATCACGTTCGTCCATGAACTCGGCAAGTACGCCGTGGCGTACACGGCGTACAGCCGCGGCGGTCCCGGCGTCGCGCTCGCGCTGACGGAAGACTTCCGTCACTTCGAACGATACGGGCTGATCATGCAGCCGGACGACAAGGACGCGGCGCTTCTGCCGCGCCGCATCAACGGCAGCTTCGCGCTGCTGCATCGACCCGTCACGGATCGCGGCGCGCATATCTGGATGTCGTACTCACCGGATCTGCGCAATTGGGGCGGTCACAAGCTCGTGCTGCCGGCGCGTCTCGGCGCATGGTGGGACGCGAATCGCGTCGGCCTGTCGCCGCCGCTCATCGAGACGCCTCGCGGCTGGCTCATGCTGTACCACGGGGTCAAGCGCACCTCGGCGGGCTGTCTGTATCGCGTCGGCGTCGCGCTGCTCGATCTGGAGACGGCGGAGCGGTGTCTTCTCCGCGGCGATTCCTGGATCTTCGGTCCGGAAACGTCGTACGAGCGCGCAGGGGACGTCGGGTACGTGACGTTTCCGTGCGGCTCGACGATCGGCGACGATGGCGACACGCTCAATGTGTACTACGGCGCCGCGGACACGAGCATCGCGCTCGCGACCGGCAGCATCAAATCGCTTCTCGCGTGGCTCGACGCCAACGGCACGCAAGGCTAGCCGCGCATAGCGCGTCTTTAGCTGTCCGTGCGCGTCGCAGCGATGACCGTGTCGCGCAGTTGATCGGGGGCACACGGCTTGCGCAGCAGAGCCGAGGCGCCGACCGCCATCGCGTGTTGAGACAGGTCGCGCTCCTCCACACCTGTCAGCAGAATCACGGGGATGTGCTCGGTATCGGGATTGGTCTTCAGCCTCGCGCAGGCTTCCCAGCCCGTGAGCCCCGGCATGCTCACGTCGAGGATGATCGCATCGGGCCGCGTGCGTGTGGCGACGTTCACTCCGTCGTCGCCGCGGCTGGCGGTGAGGATGGTGAAGTCCGGTTGGAGCACCATCGCGTACAGATCCCGTTCGGCGGCGCAGTCGTCGACGAGCAGCAGACGGAGGCGCTGCGCGGCCGGGTCCGGCGCGGGCGAGAGCAGCCGGTCCACGACGGCGACGAGATCCGAGCGCCACAGCGGCTTGAAGTACAGCGTGGCCCCGAGTTCGTGGAGAGCGGTGGTGATGGTCTCGTTGAGAAGGAAGTCGCCGGTGATGACGGCGACGGGGGTGCTGGCGTGCGCCGGCCGCGTCCGCAGCCGGCGAAGAAATTCCAGACCGTCGACCTCGGGCAGCCTGAAATCGAGCAGCATCGCATCGGGCTTCATGGTCTCGAGGGTGCGGATCGCGGAGTCCGCGTCGGCGGCCGTCGACACGGCATAGCCGGCGTCGGACAACAGCCGCGCGAATGTGTGCGTTACCTGCGGATCGTCGTCGACGATGAGAACGGTGCCTCGGCGGATCATCGGATCCTCGCGCGCCACTTACGTGAAGCGACAGAAGGGGGGAGGCAGACCGCATCTGCAACGACGCTGCCGTGCGCCGGGTTCCTCTTTCTACACGGCTGTCGATGCGCGGAGCGCCATTCTGCGCAAGCCCGTACACGGAGGTAGCAGCCGATTACTCAGTGCTGGAACACGTTGTTCACGACGGTGGCAGGCGACGGCCGTCTCGATTGCTCACTCAATCCCAGTGTTCGGCGATCTTGCCGTTCCGCAACCTGTAGACGTCGAAATGCGTGCTCGCCGGGATCTTCCGCCCAGGCGGGCATACCTAACTCGATCTGTGGTGATGGCGATGTGAGTGGCGGACGCGCCGGCGGCGCGGGAGACCGAAGCGGACGTATTCCTGGACGACGAGTACCGCGATGACGAACCCCACTCCGATGTAGAGCGGCGTGACGGAGAACAGCGGGTTGTCCATGACACCTTCCCTTTCGGCCGGTGCCGGTGACGCCGTTAGTTAATTGACCTTGTTCGCGGGCAGCACGCCGCCGCAGAGCGCCGTTTCGATCTCGGCGTGGCGGACGAGCGCTTCGAACGGCGTGTCGAAGTACTCCACAACCTTCTTCGCCGGGTGGTCGATCTCCAGCCGGTACGGTCCGGTGGGCGAGAGGGCCTCGAGTTCGACGCGGACGCTGGTGGTCGGTCCGAGCGAGAAGTAGCTCACCATGGCCCGGCCGTATCGCAAACGCGATGCCGCGCCGATCTGCACGCGGCTACACGCCGAACCGTCAAAAACCCTTACACCGGGTGTCCCGAATCGCGCCAGGCTGATCCGTATTCTGGTGTCAGGAACTCGCTGACCTTCAGTAGATTTTCGACAAGAAATCGCAGTGTTCCGGGCGACGGCTGATGGATCGGCCGTCGGGGTTTCGCGCGGCACGCAGCAAATCGGCAACTTCGGCCCGCTGATCCTCGCGCAAACCACTGGCGCCGGCGAGCGATTCGAGCAGCGGCACGGCGACGTCGGGACGCCGGAGCTCGATCAGCAGGCGCGCGATCGCGAGCTGATCGTCGAC
>DATNBT010000390.1:0-30890 GCA_035571855.1 Vicinamibacterales bacterium | reverse complement strand
CGCCGCCATCGGTTCTGGTGTGGTGTTCTCAGCCATCACGTCTTCTCTCCTCCGTCGCGTCAGGGTGTGGAGTGACATAGCGCAATGCGTACTCCAGTAGCGCTGAGCTACAGGAGGGGCCTGTCGTTGGCAGTCAAATCTCTGTGGTACAGTGACTTGCTCCCAGAAAGCACCACTCGGCGGCCGAGGCGTTTTCGGAGGAAGACGGCCAAGAATCTGGCCAAGCTTCCAGGCAGGGTCACGGATTCATGCCCGAATTGCGTGCAAAATCACTGGAACCGCTCCAGCTTCACACAATTCTGATCGGCCAACTTATTAGCCGGTGGGTCAGCTTTTGACCGGACACACGCGAGCAATTCGTTGCTTAGTCGCTTCCGTGCTCATTGCGGCTTCAGCCGCGTGCCGCGGGACTTCTCCTTCTATTAATAGAGCGGCGAGCGCAGGGTCCGAGCTGCGCGTTTCAGTCCGCACCGAACCCCGCAACTTCACGCGGCTTGGCGACGCGCGCGAAGAGGGAACGGATCTTGTGGCCCTGCTGATACACGCCGGTCTCGTGCGCATCAACCGCGTCACCGACGAAGTGGAGCCCTGGCTGGCCGAGAGCTGGACGCGATCGGCCGATGGACGGCAGTTCACGATCAGACTCCGGCCGAACGTGCAGTTCTCCGACGGCCATCCCTTCACTTCCGACGACGTCGCGTTTTCGTTCGACGCCGTCTACGCGAGCGGCGTCGGCGATTCGTTGAAGATCGACGGCAAGCCGCTGACCGTCCACGTTGTCGATCCGCTGACGGTGACGGTCACGTTCCCGCAGCCGTTCGCGCCGGGCATGCGGCTTCTCGACAACATCGTCATGCTGCCGAAGCACAAGCTCGAGGCGGCGCTCAAGAACCACACCCTGGACAAGACGTGGGGCAGCGCGACGCCGCCGTCCGAGCTCGTCGGACTCGGCCCGTTCGTGCTGACGACGTACCAGCCCGGACAGCGGATGACGTTCGTACGGAATCCGCATTATTGGCGGCGCGACGACAAGGGCACACCGCTCCCGTACGTCGATCGCGTGACGATGGACGTGATTCCCGATGAGAGCACGCAGCTGCTCCGGCTGCAGTCGGGGGAGTCGGACGCGTCGGGCAGCGCGGTTCCGGCGGAGATGTACGCGTCGCTCAAACAGGCGGCGGATGCTGGCAAGGTCCGTCTCTACGATCTCGGTCCGTCGCTCTACCCGGACTGGCTGGCGTTCAATCTCAAACCCGGCGCGTTCGCCGGCGACGCGCGCGCGTCGTGGATTCAGCGCGACGAACTGCGGCAGGCCATTTCGCTGGCGGTCGATCGCAAAGCCTTCGCCGACACCGTCTTTCTGGGCGCGGCCGACCCCGCGTTCGGTCCGGTGTCGCCCACGAACAAAGTCTGGTACTGGACCGGCACGCCGGCGATCCCGCACGATCCCGAGCGGGCGAAGACGCTGCTCGCGTCGATCGGCATTACGCCGCAGCATCCGGCGCAGTTCACGATCCTCGTGATGAAGGGCCGGCCGAACTACGAACGCGCCGCCGCGGTCATCCGCGACGAGATGAAGAAGATCGGCGTGACCGTCGACATCGCCGCGCTCGAAGGCAACGCGCTCATCCAGCAGATCTTCTCGGCGAAGTATGACGCCGTCTATTTCGGGTTCTCGCTGAGCGACACCGATCCGTCGATCAACGCGGACTTCTGGCCCTCGAACGGCGGCGAGCACTTCTGGGACCGCGAGCAGAAGACGCCGGCGACGCCCTGGGAAGCGAAGCTCGACGACCTGTTCCGGCGCCTCGGCGTCGCGACCGATCAGGCGGAACGCAAGCGCATCTTCGACGAGATGCAGCGCACCTTCATCGAGCACCAGCCGATGATCTACTTCGCATCGCCTCGTGTGTTCGTCGCGAGCAGCAATCGCGTCGGCAACGTGACGCCGGCGATCGTGCCGCCGCGGCTGCTGTGGTCGCCCGACACGATTACACTGGGCAGGCGATGATCGGCTACATCATCCGACGCGTCCTCTTCGCGATCGTCCTCGTCGTCGCCGTCTCGTCGGTGTCGCTGCTGCTCGTGAGGGTCGCGCCGGGCGACTTCGCCAGCGAGTCGCTCGGTCCCGGCGCCAGGAGCGAGCAGATCCAGCAGGCGCGCGAGCGGTACGGGCTGAATCGATCGTTTGCCGCGCAGTATCGCGACTGGATTGCCGGCGCCGTCCGGTTCGATTTCGGACGATCGATGCAGTACGACCGTCCGGTCGCGGACCTGATTCCGGAGCGCGCGATCAACACCGGCATCCTCGCGCTGACCGCGCTGGTGATTGCGACGCTCGTCGGACTGCCGCTCGGCGTCTTCACCGGTACGCGGCCCCACGGCATCGTCCCGTCCGCCGTGCGCGGCATTTCGCTCGTCCTGCTGTCGATGCCGCCGCTGCTGACGTCGCTGTTCCTCGTCTTCGTCGCGGCCCGGAGCGGATGGCTGCCCGTCGGCGGCATGACGTCGAGCAGTGGAGAAGATCTGCTGCGGCACATGATCGTGCCCGTCGGCGCGCTCGCGCTGCCGCTCATCGCGATGTTCGAGCGGCTGCAGTCGCAGGCGATGAGCGAGACCATCGGACAGCCGTTCGTCATCGCCACGTTCGGCCGCGGCGTGCCGCTGTCGCGCGTCATCTGGCGCGACGCGCTGAAGAACGCGCTGCGTCCCGTCGCGTCGATCTACGGCCTCGTCGTCGGCACGCTGCTCAGCGGATCGTTTGCCGTGGAGACCGTCACGGCGTGGCCCGGCCTCGGGCAGTTGATGCTGAATGCGCTCAGGGCGCGTGACGTCTACCTGGTTGCCGGCTGCGCCGCCGCCGGCGCGGCGTTCCTCGCGATCGGCACGTTGATGTCGGACGCGGCCCTGGCGATCGTCGATCCGCGATCGACGGCCGGCTGAAACCGGCCACACCGATGAAATATCTTGGCCTGACGCTTCTCGCCGTCATCGTCGCCGCCGCGGTTGCGGCGCCGGTCGTCGCGCCGTATCCGATGGATCAGACGTTTCGCGGCCTCCTCAACGCGCCGCCGACGCGTCCGCATCTCGTCGACGACGCCGGGGGCTGGCACGCGCCGTTCATCCATCCATGGACGGTGACGAACCAGCTCGAGCAGAAGTACGAGGAGAATCGCGCCGCCGTCGTGCCGATGCGCTGGTTCAGCCACGGCCGCATCGTCGCCTCCGCTGACGATGCGAAGATGCCGCTGATGCTGCTCGGCGCCGACAGCTTCGGCCGCGACGTGTTCTCACGGCTCGTGTACGGCGCGCGGCTGTCGCTCGCCGTTGCCGCGGCATCCGCGGCCGGCGCGCTGCTGCTCGGCGCGCTCATCGGTGGGATCGCCGGCTACACGGGCGGTCTCCTCGACGATCTGCTGATGCGAGGGACGGACTTCGTGATCGTCCTGCCGGCGATGTACATCGCGCTCGCATTGCGCTCGGCGATGAAGCTGGTGCTGCCGCCGTTCCAGGTCTTTGCGCTCCTGACCGGCATCTTCGCGATTGTCGGCGCGCCGTTTCTCGCGAGAGGCGTGCGCGCGATCGTGCGATCGGAAAAACAGCTCGACTACGCGGCTGCCGCGATGTCGCTCGGCGCGAGTCATGCGCGTCTGCTGCTGCGTCATCTGCTGCCGGCCGCGCGGGGCTTCATCGGCGTCGAGTTGACGATGCTCGTGCCGGCGTTCATCGTCGCCGAAGCGACGCTCTCGTACGTCGGCCTCGGATTTCCCGATCCCGTCGCGAGCTGGGGGACGATGCTGCAGGACGCGAGGAGCATCCGGACGTTCACGGATTTCCCGTGGCTCCTCAGTCCGGCGGCCGCGATGTTCCTGCTGGTGCTCGGTCTCAACCTCGTCGTGCAGCACGCGGGCGTCGTGCCGGTCTACAATGGCACGGATGTTTCTCCGCGGCGTTCTCGCACCAATCCCGACACCGTTCGATCGTAACGGCCAGCTCGACGAAGCGCGGATGCGCGACATGTGCGCGCGTCTTGCGGCGACGCCGCTCGTGGGCCTGGTCGTGCTCGGCACGACGGGTGAGGCGGTGCTGCTCGACGAAGACGAATCCGACCGCGCGATTGCGGCGGCAAGAAGCGCCTGGCCGCGCGATCGCGCGTTCATCGTCGGCACCGGCCGCGAGTCGACGACGGCGACCATTCATGCCGTGCGGCGTGCCGCCGCGCTCGGCGCCGACGCGGTGCTCGTGCGCACGCCGGGCTTCTACAAGGCGCAGATGAACACCGAGGTCTTCGTCCGCCACTACACGGCGGTCGCCGACGCGTCGCCGGTTCCGGTGCTCCTGTACAACTTCACGGCCGTCACCGGCGTGAACATTCCCGTCGAGGCCGTCGCTCGGCTGTCGGAGCACGCCGACATCGTCGGCATCAAGGAATCCGGCGGCGACGTCGCGCAGATCGCCGGCTTCGTGAAGCGCACGCCCGACGATTTCCATGTGCTCGCCGGATCGTCCGCGACGTTTCATGCCGCGTTGCAGGCGGGCGCGGAGGGCGGGATCCTCGCGCTCTCGTGCCTGCTGCCTGAGGCGTGCCACCGCCTCTTCAGGCTGAGCGTGCATGGCGAAGAGGCCGAAGCGCGTTCGCTGCAGGAACAGCTGCTTCCCATTGCCAAACTCGCGGGCTCGATGCACGGCATCGCCGGGCTGAAAGCCGCGATGAAACTTGCCGGGTATGACGTCGGCGATCCACGATCGCCCCTCGTGCCCGTATCCGACGCCGTCGTCGCGACGCTTCGCGACGCGCTCGCCACACTGAAGGAGACCGCCGTCGTATGAAGAACCTGCTTCCCGAAAACGATCGCATCCTGCTCGGCCCGGGGCCGTCGATGACTTCACCGCGCGTGATGCGCGCGATGTCGGCGCCCACCGTCGGCCATCTCGACCCGCTGATGGTCGCGATGCTCGACGACGTCAGAGCGAAGCTGAATAAGCTGTTCCGCGCGCCCGAGGGATCGTTCGCGTTCGCGGTCTCCGGCACCGGGACGTCAGGCATGGAAACGGCCGTCGCGAACATCGTCAGGCAGGGTTCGAAGGCGACGGTCCTTATCAACGGCTACTTCGGCGACCGGCTCGCGCAGATGTGCGAGCGGTATGGCGCGACGGTCACGAAGGTGAACGGCGAGTGGGGCCGCGCGTTCGATCCGTCGGCACTCGAGAAGTCGCTTGCGTCCACCGGCGCCGACGTCGTCGCCATGGTGCACGGAGAAACGTCGACCGGCGTCCGCAATCCGATCAAGGAGCTCGCGGCCATCGCGCAGAAGCACGGCGCGCTGACGATCGTCGACGCGGTCACGTCGCTCGGCGCGGTCCAGCTGGAGATCGGCGCCTGGGGCGTCGACGTCTGCTACAGCTGCACGCAGAAAGGTCTCGGCGCGCCGTCCGGGCTCGCGCCTGTCGTCTTCACGCCGCGCGCGATGGAGAAGGCGGCGAAGTGCCCGAGCTTCTACTTCGATCTCAATCTCCTCAAGGACTACTGGATCGGCCGCAAGTATCACCACACGATGTCGTCGGCGCTGGTCTGCGCGCTGTATGAAGCGCTGAACATCATCGAAGAGGAAGGCATCGAAGCCCGATGGGCGCGGCACGAACGCAACCAGAAGTCGTTTGTCGACGGCCTGTCGAAGCAGGGACTGTCGCTGCTGCCGCCGGCGAGCGATCAGCTGCACAGCCTGAGCACCGTGAAGATTCCCGAAGGCGTGGACGACGCCGCTGTCCGCAAGATGCTGCTCGAGGAATACAGCATCGAGATCGGCGGGGGCCTCGGTCCGTTCGCCGGCAAGATCTGGCGCGTGGGCCTCATGGGCAACAGCTCGAACGCGAGGCTCGTGCTGCTTCTGCTCGGTGCGCTGCAGAGCGCGCTCGCCAGGCAGAAAGCGCATGCGTAGCTGGGTTGGCCGGCTGAAGCCGGCCACTACCTGTCTGCTGCTGCTTGCCGCCGCGTGCGCGACGAATCCCGCGACGGGCGAGCGGCAGCTCTCCTTCATGAGCGAAGAGAAGGAGATTGCGCTCGGGCAGGAAAACGACGCGCAGGTGCGCAAGGAGATGGGGTCGTACGACGACCGCGCCCTGCAGGAATACGTCACGAGCATCGGCCTCAAGCTGGCGCAGGTATCCGAGCGGCCGGCGCTTCCCTGGCATTTCACCGTCGCCGACGTCCCGGCGGTGAACGCGTTCGCGCTCCCCGGCGGCTACATCTATATAACGCGCGGCATCCTGCCGTATCTCGACGACGAGTCGCAGCTCGCCGGCGTCCTCGGGCACGAGATCGGCCACGTCACCGCTCGCCACGCCGCGTCGCAGTACTCGAAATCGACGCTGTCGCAGATCGGCCTGATCGGCGCCGCGATCTTCGCACCCGGCGGACCGGCGATCGCCGAAGCGGGCGGCAGCGGCCTCGGGTTGCTGCTGCTCAAGAACTCGCGGGACGACGAGGCGCAGGCCGACGGACTCGGCGTCCGCTACGCGTCGCGCGCGGGATGGGATCCCGCCGGGATCCCGCGCATGCTGACGACGCTCGGACGCATCGAAGAAGCCAGCGACAGCAAAGGCGTGCCCAACTGGCTGCAGACGCATCCGCAGCCCGACGATCGCGTGCAGCGCGTGCAGGCGGCGGTGAGAGAAGCGGAAGCGGGCGCGACGAAGTTCGTCGAGAACCACGACGCGTATCTGCAGCGGATGAAAGGGCTCGTCTGGGGCGACAACCCGGAGCAGGGCATCGTCCGCGGCAGCAGCTTCCTGCATAAAGGCCTGCGGTTCTCGTTCGAGTTTCCCGCCGGCTGGTCGATCGAGAACGGGTCGACGGCGGTCGTCGCGAAACAGCCGGGCACGAACGACCTGATGCTGCTGCAGCAGGTGCGGCGGCCGGCACGCACCGTCGAGGACACCGCGATCATCACCATGCAGAACGCCGGCTTCCGCGCGGTCGAAGGCGCGCCGAGAAGCGTCAACGGCCTTGACGGCTACGTCGGCTCGTACGTCGGGGTGCTGCAGAACTACGGGCGGGTGCAGTTGCGCGCGCTGTTTGTGCGCAACAATCAGGACACGTACCTCGTCGCCGGCATCGCGCCGATCGACGCGTATCCGAACGTCGTGTCCACGTTCGACCGCAGCCTTGATTCGTTCAGGAGCATGTCGCCAGCCGACGCCGAACGGCTGCAGCCGAACCGCATCGATCTCTACACCGCGAAGCAGGGCGACACCTGGCAGAGCATCGCCGAGCGTCAGAGCAAAGGCATCATCAAGGCGACGACGCTCGCGATCATGAACGGCCATCCCGTCAACGACCAGCCGCCGCCGGGCGAGCGGCTGAAGATCGTGGTGGGTGATTAGGGATTAGTGATTAGGAGAATCCTGCAGGTCGTCTTCGGCGTCGCCGCGGTCGGCTTCGGCATGCTGATCTACGCGTACCTCACGCTGCCGGACGTCCGCCCGCTGATCAAAGAAAATCCGACGACGACGGCGTTCATCCGGCTGCGGACCGACGAGGCGCTCGAGAAGGGGCAGAAGCCGCGCCGCGTGCAGCGATGGGTCGGCTATCGAAACATCTCCGCCGATCTCAAGCGCGCCGTGCTCGTCGCCGAAGACGACGCATTCTTTCAGCATGAAGGCGTGGACTTCGAGCAGCTGCAGGAGTCGATTGAGATCGACTGGGCGAAAGGCAAGTTCACGCGCGGCGCGAGCACGATCACGCAGCAGCTCGCGAAAAATCTCTACCTGTCCCCGACGAAGAACCCGATCAGGAAACTCCGCGAGCTGATCATCGCGAGGCGTCTCGAGGCCGAGCTCAAGAAGGCCAGGATCCTGGAGCTGTATCTGAACGTGATCGAATGGGGCGACGGCGTGTACGGGGCGGAGGCGGCGGCCGAAACGTACTTTCATGAGCCCGCGTCCGCGCTCGACCCGACCGAAGCGGCGCTCCTCGCGGGAGCGATCGTCAATCCGCGGCTTTTGAACCCCGGGCACCCGACCGGGCGACTGCTCCGGAGACAACAGTTGATTCTCCGGCGGATGGGAGCCGTCGAGCCCCCACAAACCGAGGCAGCCAGTAGCTCGAATTGATCGACTCGACGCGGACGACGCCCTTGCTGCTCGGCGCGTGAATGAACTGATCGTCGGCGACGAAGATGCCGACGTGCGACGCGCCGCGCGACACCGTGTGGAAGAACACGAGATCGCCGGGCTGCAGGTCGTCGATCCTGATCTTCTTTCCGACCTTGAACTGCTCCTCGACCTCGCGTGGGATCGCCACACCCGTCTGCGCGAACACCCACTGCGTGAAGCCGCTGCAGTCGAACCCGTTCGGATCGCTTCCGCCGTTTCTGTACGGCACGCCGCGATAGCTCAATGCCGTCTCGATGAGCGTCGGCCTGGCTTGCGGGGCTGGCGTGACCGGTGGGGCTGGTGAGACAGGTAAGGCTGGTGAAGACGGTGAAGACGGTGACGGAAACGGCTGAGGCCGCACCCTGGCGCCGCTCGACGCGCACGCAGCGGTCAGCGCCGCCAGGACCATGAGCGCCGCGGTCACCAGCTTTTTACAGTCTTTCATTCGTCTCCCGTGCGTATCGGCCTCTGCCGCGACGTACGTTAGTCCCGCTAAGCGTTGACACTGCGGCACTTCGTCATGCAAAATCCGTCGCAGGTCTTCCGTGGAACAGACGCTGCTGCTCAACGCGTCGTACGAGCCTCTCAAGATCGTCCACTGGCAGAAAGCGGTCACGCTCTGGTGCCAGGGGAAGGTCGAGGTCATTTCTGTGTACGACCGCGAGGTGCGGGCCGTTTCGTTCAGCTTCAAGCTGCCTTCGGTCATCCGCCTGCTCCGGTACATCAAGATCAAGCGCCGCTTCGACTACGTGCCGTTCTCCCGCGCGAACATTTACGCACGCGACGACCACTCGTGCCAGTACTGCGGGGAGAACTTCCCGACCTCGGAACTGACCTTCGATCATGTGGTGCCGGTCGCCCAGGGCGGCCGTAAGGACTGGGAAAACATCGTCACCTGCTGCGTCACGTGCAACCGACGCAAGGGCGGGAGGACGCCTACCGAGGCGGGCATGCATCTGCTCAAGGCGCCGAAGCGGCCGGATTCCGCGCCGGCGGTCCGTATTACCGTTGGTCTGCGTCATGCACCCGAGAGCTGGCGCGACTATCTCTACTGGAACGTCGAGCTGGAAGACGACACCTAGTTCATGCCCCCGCGCGTCACCGCCGTCCGCCCGACCGGGGCGATCGAAGGCGGTCGCATCGTCATCGAAGGCACTGACTTCCCCGTCGATCGCCCGCGTCTGCCGGCTGTCCATGTCGGCGGGGTACCAGCTCGTGTCGTGCATGCCTCGTCCTCGACGCTCGCGGCGATTGTACCAGGCGGTCTCGACGGCGGATCGGCGCCGATCCGCATCGATGGCGTGTCGGGCGAGACGCTCTTCGTCGAGATCGCCGCGCAGTTCGCGACAGGACTCCACCAGGTCGACAATCCGGTCTTCGATCGCGACGGCAATCTCTACGTGACCTACAGCGGCACGCGCGGACAGCAGGTGCCGGTTTCGATCTTCAAAGTGCGGCCCAACGGCACGCGCGAGACGTTCTCGTCGGGCATCGTGAACGCGACGTCGATGGCGATGGATCCCGAAGGACGGCTGTACGTGTCGAGCCGCTTCGAGGGGATCGTGTATCGCGTCGCGGCGGACGGGTCATTCGAGACGTTCGCCACGGATCTCGGGATTGCGTGCGGACTGGCGTTCGATCGCGAAGGGATTCTCTACGTCGGCGACAGGTCGGGGACGCTGTTTCGCGTGAATCAGTCGGGAAAGGCGCAGCCGCTGGCCACGCTGCCGTCGAGCGTCGCGGCGTTTCACCTCGCGATTGCGCCCGACGGCAACATCTGGGTGACCGCGCCGACGCTGTCCACGTACGACCCTATATATAAGGTGACGCCCGTCGGGGACGTCACCGCCATCGACGCCAGATTCGGCCGGCCGCAGGGGATTGCGTTCGACAATCACGGTTTGCCGTTCGTCATCGAAGCGCTCGCCGGCTCGAGCGGGCTCTATCGGCTCTCGCCGGACGGCTCGCGCGAGCTCGTCCTCGCCGGCGCCAACCTCATTGGCGTCGCGTTCGATCTGTTCGGCAGCACTGTCGTGTGCTCGAACGAAACTGCCTACAGGCTGAAGTGAAGCTTGACTCCCGCGGTTCGACGATGGCATCGTCGTCGTCGGGAGGACGGTCCGGCACGCACACGATGGTGTGTACATGCCTGCGTGCCCAGTTCTACCGTGAGTTGAGTGCGCTACGGCTGGAACTCCACGACGGTCTTGACGCCGTACGTCAGGAGATGGCGACACTGCGCGCGGACATGGAAACGCGCATGGCTGCTATGCGGACGGACATCCTGAAGTGGTCGTTCCTGTTCTGGATCGGTCAGGTCGCGACGATCGCCGCGCTTCTGTCGTTCATGCTGCGCGCCTCCGGCCGCTAGACCAGCTGGTGCGCGTCCTTCGCGACTTCCTTCGCTGACTGCTCGCTCGTCAGGCACGTGCCGACCGCCCAGTAAAAGATCACCAGCGCGAACACGACAACGGCCGCGACGTCGATCCAGTCGGGGATCACATTCCTGCCGCCGCCGTAGCGTCCGAGCCAGCCGATGACGACGTGGCCGAGCAGCCAGGGAAACATCCAGATCGCGCTCGGCAGATGACGGCGCGCGTCGGTTTTGGCGCTGGCCGCACCGATGGCGAACAGCACCAGGCCGACGCCCATGGCCGCCGTCAGCTTCCACGTCGTGTCGAAGCCGCCCCAGTACATGATCAGGTTCGCGCAGCAGAAGGCGAGCGGAAGCACGACCGACGGAAACGGCACGCGATAGGAGCGCGCCCGAGCGCCGTCGACGCGGTGCAGCGCGGCGAGCGACACCGGGGCGAACCCGTACATGATCGCCGTCGCCGCCGTGACGACGGACACCAGGGCGTTCCAGCTCTTGAACGGCCCGAACGCGAGCGTGCCGACGACGGCCGCCACGAGAATCGAGACGACGGGCACGCCGTTCTTGTTCGTGCTCGCCAGCGCGGTCGGCATCTCGCGTTCTTCGCCGAGCGCGTACGACAGTCGCGCCGACGTCGCCACGTACACGACGCCGGTGCCGGCGGGCGAGATCACCGCGTCGACGAGCAGGACGTTCGCGAGCCAGCCGACGCCGAGCGCCAGCGCGAGCGTGTACCATGCGCCGTAGTCGGACGGATCGGTGCCGAGCGGCATCTTCCATCCGGCGGCGATGTTCTTCGGCTCGAGCGCGCCGATCATCACGAGCTGGAGCAGCGAGTAGAGAATCGCGCCGATGGCCATCGCCGTCAGCACGGCGCGCGAGAGGTCTTTCCTGGGATCCCGAGCCTCACCGGCGAGCTGCACCGCCTGCTCGAAGCCCTGCAGTCCGAAGACGACGCCGCCGGTCAGCGCGGCGAAGACGCCGTGAAACCCGAACGGCAGAAAGCCGCCTCCCGCGCGGAAGTTCGCCGGATGAAACTGCAGATAGCCGACGACGCCGACCGCGAGAAAAGGGACGGCGGTCTTCCAGATGACGACCACGGAGTTGCTGTCGGACAGGAATTTCGCGCCGCCGAGGTTGATGGCCGTGAAGATGACCATCAGGACGATCGCCACGACGAGGCCTGTGCCGTTCAGGAGACCGGCGCTCGCGCCGGCCTTGTTGATCATGTTGAAGTGCGTGTTCACCCACGTGACGCTGTTGACGTAGGTGATGGCGGCGAGCACTTCGATCGGCGCGATGAAGACCGCCTGAAGCCACGACGCCCAGCCGGCGGTGAAGCCGGCGATCGGCCCGTGCGAGTAGTACGGGAAGCGCGCGCCGCCGCCGGCGACGGGATACGCGGCGCCGAGCTCGGCATACACGAGCGCGAGCAGCGAGAGCATGGCGGCCGCGAGCATCCACGAGATGATCGACGCGGGCCCCGCGGCTTCCGCCGCGTTGAGCGCGCCCAGCAGCCAGCCCGATCCGATGATCGAGCCGAGCGAAACGAACATCAGTCCCCAGAACCCGACCGAACGCCTGAGTTGTCCAGCTGTGCTGTGCACCGGGTGTATTATGAATGTTTCAGCGCTTCGCCGGAAAGCACACATACATGTCGCACGACTGGATAGCGGTACGCGGCGTACGCGTTCATAACCTCAAAAACATCGACGTCGACATTCCCCGGCACAAGCTGGTGGTCATCACCGGCCTGTCCGGATCGGGCAAATCGTCGCTCGCCTTCGACACGATCTACGCCGAGGGCCAGCGCCGCTACGTCGAATCGCTGTCCGCCTACGCGCGCCAGTTCCTCGAGCAGATGGAGAAGCCGGACGTCGACCTCATCGACGGCCTGTCCCCGGCCATTTCCATCGAGCAGAAGACCACCGGCTCCAACCCCCGTTCGACCGTCGGCACGGTGACCGAGATCTACGACTACCTCCGCCTGCTCTTCGCGAACATCGGCGTGCCCCACTGCAGCAGCTGCGGCAAGGAGATCACGTCGCAGAGTCTCGAGCGCATCGCCGACATGGTGATGCTCTATCCGCAGGACTCGCGCATCAACGTCCTCGCGCCAATCGTCCGCGGCCGGAAAGGCGAGTTCAAGAAGGAGCTCGCCGCGCTGCGCGCGCGCGGGTTCACCAAGGCGCGCATCGACGGCCAGTTCCGCGCGCTCGAGGAAGACATCAAGCTCGATCGCCGGCGGAATCACACGATCGAAGTGCTGGTCGACCGCATCATCGTCCGCGGCGGCGTCGAGCGCCGGCTGATGGAGAGCCTCGAAACCGCGCTCTCGCTCGCCGACGACATCGTCGTCATCAACACGTTCGAGGGGCCGGACCGGCTGTTCTCGCGGCGCCTCGCGTGCGTCGACTGCGGGCTCAGCATGCCCGAGATGACGCCGCGCGCGTTCTCGTTCAACTCGCCGCACGGCGCCTGTCAGTCCTGCCAGGGCCTCGGCGCGACGATCGACTTCGATCCGGTGCGCGTGATTCCCGACGAGACGAAGTCGCTGGCGGACGGCGCGATTGCGCCGTGGGCCAGAGGCGACAGGAAGCTGGTGAAGGAGACGCTGCAGTCGCTCGCGCGCGCGCACGCGATCGACCTGACCGTGCCGTTCAGCAAGCTCCCGCGGAAGTCGCGCGAGCTGCTGCTGTTCGGATCGCCCGCCGGGACGAAGAATCCCTTCGAGGGCCTGCTCCCGAACCTGCGCCGCCGGTATGACGAAGGCAGCTGGGCGGAGCAGGAGGAACTGGAGCCGTACCGGTCGCTCCGTCCGTGCCCCACGTGCGGAGGACATCGGCTGAAGCTGCAGAGCATGTCGGTCAAGGTCAAAGGCCGCGCGATCTCCGACTACGTCGACCTGCCGATCTCCGAAGCGCTCCGCGTCTTCGAGACGATGGATCTGACGGACCGCGAGGCGATCATCGCCGAGCGGATCCTGCGCGAGATTCAGGAGCGGCTGCGGTTCCTCAACGACGTCGGCGTCGGCTATCTGACGCTCGGCCGCAGCGCCGCGACGCTGTCGGGCGGCGAAGGCCAGCGCATCCGTCTCGCGACGCAGATCGGCGCGAACCTCGTCGGCGTCCTGTATGTCCTCGACGAGCCGTCCATCGGCCTGCACCAGCGCGACAATCAGAAGCTCCTCGGTACGCTCTCGCGCCTGCGCGACCTCGGCAACACCGTCATCGTCGTCGAACACGACGAGGAGACGATCCGCCGCGCGGACTACGTGATCGACCTGGGGCCTGGCGCCGGCGATCTCGGCGGCGAAGTCATTTTCCAGGGCACGCCGACACAGCTGATGGAGCAGGCGGAGACGTCGCTGACGGGCGCGTACCTCACGGGCGCGCGGACGATCAGCGCGCCGAAGGGCCGGCGGCCCGAGATGAAAGGCGAGATCGTCATCCGCGGCGCGCGCGAGAACAACCTGAAGAACCTCGACGTCCGCATTCCGCTCGGGCTGTTCACCGCGGTCACGGGCGTCAGCGGCTCGGGCAAGTCGACGCTCGTCAACGACATCCTCTACAAGTCGCTCGCGCGGACGCTCTACAAAGCGACCGACGAGCCGGGCGCGCACGATCGGATCGACGGCGTCGATCTGATCGACAAGGTCATCGAGATCGACCAGTCGCCGATCGGCAGGACGCCGCGAAGCAACCCGGCCACCTACACCGGCCTGTTCACGTTCATCCGCGATCTGTTCGCGATGATGCCGGACGCGAAGGCGCGCGGATTCCGGCCCGGCCGCTTCTCGTTCAACGTCAAAGGCGGACGCTGCGAAGCGTGCCAGGGCGACGGCGTCATCGCCATCGAGATGCACTTCCTGCCCGACGTCTACGTCACGTGCGAGCAGTGCAAGGGCCGCCGCTACAACCGCGAGACGCTGGAGATCAAGTATCGCGGCAAGTCGATCGCCGACGTGCTGGAGCTCACGGTCGATCAGGCGCTGCCGCTGCTCGAAAACTTCCCGCCGATCGCCAACAAGCTGCGCACGCTGCAGGACGTCGGCCTCGGCTACATCGCGCTCGGCCAGTCGGCGACGACGCTCAGCGGCGGCGAGGCGCAGCGCGTGAAGCTGTCCAAGGAGTTGTCGAAGCGCGGGACCGGACGGACGCTCTACATCCTCGACGAGCCGACGACGGGGCTGCACTTCGAGGACACGCGGAAGCTGCTCGACGTGCTGAACAAGCTGGTCGACCAGGGCAATACGATCGTCGTCATCGAGCACAACCTCGACGTCATCAAGTCCGCCGACTACGTCGTCGACCTGGGGCCTGAGGGCGGCGCCGCTGGCGGACGCATCATCGCCGAGGGGACGCCGGAAGAGGTGGCGAGACGCGAGCAGTCGGCGACCGGCCGATTCCTCTCCGGTCTACTGACCAACAATGGCAAATCCGTCAGATCTGCAGCGAGTTAGCGGCCGAGCTTGTGGTAGTATTGCCACACATCGGGTCGTTACAATTGTGGTGAACCGGCCACAGACGCCCTGACCCCGACTTCATTTGCCTACGCGCTTATGAGACCTAAGTCATTACGCAGTAATGGCTTAAACATTTACGATGCTCGCCGCTTCAGGTGGGCATTTTCTTTGCTCATTTGCCGGACGCTCGCCCCCACTGGTCCAAGAGGCTAATGGAAGCACAGCGTACCCTTCGCCGCCCAATCTCCTGTGTCGGAATCGGTCTGCATTCCGGCAACAAGGTCAATCTGTCCCTGAAGCCGGCCGCGCCCGACACGGGCATCCGGTTCCGCCGGACGGACATGGGCAACTTCGAGGTGCCTGCCACGGTGCACAACCTGGCGGGAATCCAGATGGCGACCGCGCTGTCGCGCGACCAGGTGTCTGTCGAAACCGTCGAGCATCTCCTCTCGGCGCTCGTGAGCATGGGCATCGACAACGTCGTCGTCGAGCTCAACTCTCCGGAAGTGCCGATCATGGACGGCAGCGCGGCGCCGTTCATCTACCTGATTCAGGAAGCGGGCGTGAAGCGGCAGCAGAAGGGCCGCAGGTTCCTGAAGATCGTCCGTCCGATCGCGCTGTCGCGCGGCGACAAGCGCATCGCGATCTATCCGTCGGACCACTTCAAGGTCACCTACAGCGTCAGCTACGACCACCCGCTGCTGCGGCACCAGTCGCGCACGCTGCGGATCACGGAAGAGTCGTTCATCGAAGAGATCGCGCCGGCGCGGACGTTCACGTTCCTCAAGGACGTCGAGATGCTGCGGCAGAACGGCCTGGCCCTCGGCGGTTCGCTCGAGAACGCCGTCGTCCTCGGCGAGACGGGCGTCCTCAACGCGCTGCGGTTCGAAGACGAGTTCGTCCGCCACAAGATTCTGGACGCCGTCGGCGATCTCGCGCTGGTCGGCTATCCGGTGATCGGGCATCTGGTGGCGCATCGCGCGGGCCACGCCCTCCATACGGAGTTCGCGGCGCGGATTCTCGAAGAGACGCAGGCATGGCGGCTCATCGAGGAGCCGCTGGACGTGGCGGTGCCTGCGGCGAGTCCGGCTACCGCGCCTGCGCGGCTCGTCTAGCGTCTTCCATCACACGCAGCAGGTTTTCTCCCAGGATTTTCTGTACGTCTCTCTCTGAATAGCCCTTCTTCAGCAGGGCCTCGGTGATCTTCGGGAGCTGCGACGCGTCTTCCATGCCGAGCGGCATGACGGCCCCGTCGAAATCCGATCCCAGTCCGACGTGATCGACGCCGGCAACCCTCACCGCGTGGTCGATGTGCTCGATGATCTTCTCCCACGTGACCGCCGGCCGCAGGCCCGTGCGCATCGCGTCGTGCTCGATGCGCTGGCGTCCGAGAATCGTGCAGGCTTCGTCCCTGCCGCATCTCTTCGCGTTGTCGTCGATGCGCGACTGCAGCTGCGGGGGAGCCGCCGCCGTCCGGAACTCCTCGCTCAGAAACGCCGCGTGGTAGTTGATCATGGCCACGCCGCCGTTTTTCGCCAGCGCGCGAAGCATGTCGTCGGTCATGTTCCGCGGGGAATTGGAGATCGCGCGGCAGGACGAATGCGACGCGATGACCGGCGCCTTCGTGACGTCGAGCACGTCGTAGAACGTCTTGTCCGAGACGTGCGAGACGTCGACCATCATCCCGAGACGATTCAGCTCCCGGACGACGTCCTTCCCGAACGGCGTGAGTCCGTTGTGGACGGGCTTGTCGCCTGAGGAATCCGCCCACGTCGTGTTCAGCGAGTGGGTGAGCGTGAGATAGCGGACGCCGAGCGCGGCAAACTGTCTGAGGACGCCGAGGTCCTCGTTGATCATGTGGCCGCCCTCGACGCCCATCAGGGCGGCGATTCTGCCGCCCGCGGCCGCCTTGCGGATGTCCGCGGCGCTCGTCGCGAGCACGAGGTCCCTCGGGTGTCTCCGTACCGCCTCGCGGACCAGGTCGATCTGCTGAATCGCCGCTGTGACCGCAGGAGGGCCGGTCAGGTCGCCGTTCGTCCAGATCGAGAAGAACAGCGCGTCCAGGCCGCCCTCGCGCATGCGGGGGATGTCGATGCTTCCGTCGGCGTTGCGCCTGCCGATGTCGAAGGACGGCTCGAACAGCAACCGCTGCGTGGTGTCGTCGTGCGTGTCGACGACGATGGTGCGCTGATGCAACGTCTGGGCGTTGAGCGTCGCCATGAGCAGTCCGCTAGCGATCGAGATGAATGCGGTCTTTCTCATTTTCCGCGCAGACGGCTTCGAGGATGTCGGTGTCCGGAAGCAGGCGGTGCGTCACGTGGATCGTCAACGGCTTCGTGTACATCGCGGGGTCGTCGATCGTGATGGCGGTCTCGATGTGCCCGACGTCCCGGCGCCTGAGCCGCTCGACGACGTGGAGGCCCTCGCTGTGCGGATGACCGGCGGCGTCGAGCCAGCTCCGGTCGTTGAAGCCGACGGTGTCCACGACGAGCGTGTCGCCTTCCCAGGCGCCGATCGAATAGCCCATCCACGCCGGCGTGCGTTCGTCGGGGTGCTTCCGGCCGTCGAGGTGAATCTGCCGCGTCGGGTTGTTGTCTTCGAGAATCATCACGATCAACCGCCGCGTCTGCACGATCTTGAAGGGCGCGATGAGCGAGGAGAAGGGGATGCCGCCGGGCAGGCAGTGCGACATCGGGCTGTCCTTGCCCAGGGCGGCGGCGCGCTGACGGAAGATCGCGGCGGCTTCGGGCCGCATGGGCGAATCGGCCGGCGTGAAGTCCGAGAGCACGTTCAGCGCGTACTTGGAGATGAACTGCAGATCGGCCGAGAACGCATCGTCCGCGCGCTTGCTGAAGTCGTCGGGCGGTACGACGGCCCAGACGCCGGACAGGTCGGGATGTCCGTCGGATGTCTTCGGCGGGCGTGCCGACAGATTCGGCCGTCCGTCCTTCGTCCTCGGAATCGTCGGGTCCGGCTGGTGCAGCCACTGGGCTCCAAGGGACGCACCGAGGGCAGCGACGAGACCGGCGGCGATTCCGTATCGCATCATTTCTTCGTCAGCTTCCTCATATACGCCTCGAGCTTGTCGTTCTCGTACTTGACGGTGTTGAGAAACAGGCTCTCGGCGAGGTAGGTCTTCCGCTCGGTCTCGTCCATCTGATCGATCAGGTGCTGGATCTCGCGGACCATGTCTTCGAAGCTGCGCTCGAAGTCGCGTTTGGCGGTGACTTCCTTGTAGAGGGCTTCCATGACGGCGAGGAGATCGCCGTCGAGCGTGATCGGAGCGCCGGTCGTCGTCTTGATGGTGCGCATGGCTAGGCTCCGAAGCTCCTGACGGCGCTCGGCTCGTCGGGGTGGATTTCGATGAAGTTCTGCGCGCCGGTCAGTGTGAGCATCGTCTCCACGCGCTTCTGGACGCCCGACAGCTTCAGCTTGCCGCCGGCGCCCGAAACCTGGCGATACAGGTCCATCAGGCAGCCGATGGTGGCGCTGTCGACATAGGTGACCGGGGCGAGGTCGATCACGATGTCGTGGCGGCCGGCGGCCGTGAGCGCCGCGACGGCCGACGAGAAGTCGCCGAGCATCGGATACATCAGCCGCGGCTCGCCCACGCGGACGATCGACACGCGGCCGTTCTTGTCGGTTGTGACATTCATCAGTGCACTCCACCAATTCCGCTGGCCTGGCTTCCGCCGCCGGTGGGGCTGAAGTCTTCGCCGCGGAGTTTCTTGATCTGCCGCGCGAGCTCGTTGCGGCCGCGGTTGATGCGCGACTTGACGGTGCCCTCGGGCAGCTTCAGCTTCTGGGCGATCTCGTGGTACGACATCTCCTGGATGTCGCGCATCAGGACGGCGGTGCGCAGCGTCTTCGGCAGCGCCCCCATCGCCTCGCGCAGCAGCTCGACGCGATCGCGCTGCTCCATCATCGCCATCTGTCCCTGCGTCTTGCTCACGGGCATCAGCTCGGACGCGTCCACGTCGCGGTCGATCGTCTCGCGCTCCTTGCGGACGCTGCGGTAGTGATCGATGCAGAGATTGCGGCTGACGCTGATCAGCCACGTCTGGAAATTCGCGCGGCTGTCGAAGGTGTTCAGGCTCTTGAAGATCTTGAGGAAGATGTCCTGCGTCAGGTCTTCGGCTTCATCGTGCCGGCCGACGAACTTGTACGCGACGTTGAACACCTTGCGGCGGTACTGCCGGACGATCGCTTCCCACGCGAGCTGGTCGCCCTTGAGACACCGCTGGATCAGCGACTCGATGCTCTCCTGCGGTACGTGTTCCCCGGGCGACGCGTCCGTCTCACGGTCGGCAGCCATGATAAAGAGTGGGTTAGTATAGCTTGACCTCCACTGTGATCGGCTTCTCACGCACATCCGAAGAGCTGGCCTGCGACGGCGTGTCGCTGGGCTCCATCGCGGCGGCCGAAGGCACGCCGGTCTACGTCTACAGCGCCGCCACGCTGCGCCGGCGCTACCGGGATCTCGATGCCGCGTTCGGCGACTACCCGCACGCGATCCATTACGCGTTCAAGGCCAACTCCACGCGCGCGATCGTCTCGCTGCTGAAGGCGCTCGGCAGCTGCGTGGATGCCGTGTCGATGTGGGAGGTCGAGGTCGCGCGCGCGGCCGGCTTCGAGCCGCGGCAGATCGTGTTCGACGGCGTCGGCAAATCCGACGCGGAGCTCGAGCACGCCGTCGACCTCGATCTCAAGGCCATCAACGTCGAGTCGGCGGGCGAGCTCGCGCGTGTCGAAGCCATTGCCGCGCGCAAAGGCGCCGTCGCGCGCGTGGCCATCCGCGTCAACCCCGACATCGACGCGAAGAGCCATCCGCACATCACGACGGGCCTGAAGATCAACAAGTTCGGCATCCCCGCGGACGATGTCCTGAAGCTCATGCCCGCGCTGAACGGGCGGCGCGCGGTGACGCTGGTGGCGCTGCACGTCCACGTCGGATCGCAGATCACGAGCATGGAACCGATCCGCGGCGCGGCCCGCAAGCTCGCGCAGCTCGCGCAGCAGGCGAAGGACGCCGGAGTCCGGCTCGAATACGTCGACGCCGGCGGCGGCCTCGGCATCTCGTACGACGGGGGAGCCGTTCCCTCCTTCGCGGACTATGCCTCGGCCTTCGTCGACGCGCTCCGTCCCACGCGCCTGCCGATCGTCGTCGAACCGGGACGATCGCTCGTCGGGCCCGCCGGCGCGCTGATCGCGCGCGTGCTCGACCTGAAGCCGCGCACGGCGACGTCCGAGTTCGCCGTCATCGACGCGGGCATGACGGAGCTGCTGCGGCCGGCCCTCTACAACGCGTACCATCTGATCGAGCCGGTCTGCGCGCGCATCGGCGGCGTGAAGCAGTACGAGCTCGTCGGTCCGGTCTGCGAAAGCGGCGACGTCGTCGGCCGCGACCGCATGCTGACGCCGCTCGAGGTCGGCGACCTCGTCGCCATCCGCGACGCCGGCGCGTACGGATCGGTCATGGCCTCGAACTACAACCGCCGTCCGCTGCCGGCCGAGGTGATGGTCGACAACGGAAGCTGGCGCGTGATCCGCCGCCGCCAGACCCTCAACGACCTCCTCGCGCTCGAATCATAGCCATGGCGGGATTGCTCATCGCCTTTGAAGGATTGGATCAGAGCGGGAAGCAGACGCAGGCCGAGATGCTGCGCGACCGCCTGCGGGAGGACGGCCGCAAGTCGCGGCTCATCTCGTTTCCCGACTACGCGACGTCGATTGGCGAAGAGATCGCGCGCGCGCTCGCGGGGGAGCGGGAGTACGGCGCGGATGTCATGCAGCTGCTGTACGTCGCGAACCGGTACGAGCGGAAAGGCGATCTGCAGCGCTGGCTCGACGGCGGGCTGATCCTCGTCAGCGATCGCTACACCGCGTCGAGCATCGCCTACGGTGAAGCGTTCGGCCTCGACGCGCCGTGGCTCGTCGACATGCAGAAGTTCCTGCCGCCGGCGTCGCTGACGATCTTTCTCGACATCAACCCCGAGACCGCCGTCGAACGGAAGGCCGCCGGCCGCGATCGCTACGAACGCGACCTCGCCATGCAGAAGCGCGTCCGCGAGAGCTATAAACGGCTCGCCGCGTCGAACGGCTGGGTCGTTCTCGACGGGGAGCGGCCGAAAGACGCGATCGCCGCCGACGTCTTCACCGCAGTGACAACGCGGCTCTCGCTGCCGTAACCGCCCTCACCTCCCGCGCGCCCATCGACGCCAGCACGCGCGCGCATTCGTCGAGCGTCGCCCCCGTCGTCGACACGTCGTCCACGAGCAGCACGATGCGACCGCGAACGGCCCGCCGCCGCCACGGCAGGCGCGACGCCGCGAATGCTCCGCGGATGTTGTCGTGGCGCGCGCTGCCGCTGAGCCCGGTCTGACTCGCCGTCCGGCGGACGCGCCGAAGCGCACGGCTGACGGGCACGCCCAGGGCACGGGCGAGATCGAGCGCCTGGTTGAACCCGCGCTCGCGATGCCGCGACGAATGCAGCGGCACCGGCACGGCGGCCTCCGCGCCGTCGAGCGCCCATTGACAGCGTTGGCGCATCAGAGCCGCCAGCGGGACCGCAAGCGACCGCCGGCCCTCGTATTTCAGCGCGTGGACGATCGATCGAAGCGCGGCATCGTGCGGGCCGATCGCCTGTGCGCGATCGATGACGCTCGAGATCTGAAACGCCGGCGGCGGCAGCGCGGCAATCGATCGCCAGCAGATCGCGCAGACGGGTCCGTGTGTCGGATGTTCGAGCAGCTCGCCGCACGCGGCGCAGGACGCGCCGAGCGCGATCGACAGGACGGCGTCTAGTCCATCCCGTAGCGCTTGCGTTTTTCCCACAGCGCCTTCCGGCTGATGCCCAGGCGCGCGGCGGCTTCGGTCTGGTTGCCGTGAACGGCGCGCAGCGTGGCCGCGACGTAGCGCCGCTCGATTTCGTCGAGCGTGGGCTGGCGTTCCGGCGCCTTGTCATCGGGCGTCGGCGTCGCGAGAACTTCATCCGGAAGATCCGTCAGCTTGACGGTGTCGGCGGCGGTTTGACAGGCAATCTCGACGGCGTGGCGGAGCTCGCGGACGTTGCCGGGCCACGCGTAGTCGCGCAGCGCCTCGGCCGCGTCGCGGCTGAAGGCAGGGGCCGGCCGCTTGTCCGCGGCAACGGCACGCGACGCGAAGTATCTCGCCAGCGGCAGCACGTCCTCTGTGCGCTCGCGCAGCGGCGGGACGCGCAGCGGCAGCACCCGGAGCCGGTGAAACAGATCGTGGCGGAAGCGTCCCGCGCGCACGTCGTCTTCGATGTCTGCGCCGGTCGATGCAATCACGCGCGCGGTGATGGCGAACGACGTCTGCGCGCCCAGCCGCTCCACGCGCTTCTCCTCGACAATGCGAAGCAGCTTGCTCTGGGCGTCGAGCGGGAGCTCGTTGACGGCGTCGAGGTAGACGGTGCCCGATCGCGCGAGCTCGAAGCGGCCCGCGCGCGCGGCGATGGCGTCCGTGAACGCCCCGCGCTCGTGGCCGAAGAGCTCTGAATCGATCAGCGTGGACGACAGGCTGGGGCAGTCGATCGTGACAAACGGCTGCTTCGCGCGCTTCCCCCGCAAATGCAGCTCGCGCGCGACGACGTTCTTGCCGCTGCCGGTTTCGCCGGCGATGAGGACGTTGGAATCGGTGCGGGCGAAGCGGCGAATCTGATCGGCGAGCGCCCGCATCACCTTGCTTCGCGCGATGAATCGCTCGCCGGCCATCAGCTCAGGGCGCCGCCGGAATGTCGACGCGCTCGGCCGTGCCCCACAGGCGCTCGAGGCCGTAGAACGCCCGCGTGTCGGGCGAGAACACGTGGACGATGAAATCGAAGTAGTCGATGAGCACCCATTCGGATCGATCGTAGCCCTCGACGTGCGCCGGCTTCGCGCCTCCCGCGGCAAGCGCGTCGGTGATGGAGTCCGCGATCGCGTGGATCTGCCGCGAGTTGTTGCCCGAACAGATCAGGAAGTAGTCGGTGAACCCGTGCGCGTTGCGCAGGTCCATGACGGTGATGTCCTGGGCTTTCTTGTCTTCGGCGGCTCGAACGGCCAGTTCGATCTGCCCGGGAAGCCGCGCGGAGCTCTTCTTCGGCGCGCGCCGCCTTTCAGTTTTCGCCATGCACCATGCCTGAGGCCGCGGGTTCCGCGTCGCTCGCGCGGCGGCCAGGCGTCGGCGACGAGTAGAGACCATGCTGTTCGATGTGCGCGCGCACCGGATCGGGCACGAGTCCGGCGATCGACTCCCCGCGCGCGCACCGCTGCCGGACCTGCGTCGACGACACATCCATCGTCTGCGCGTCGATGAGCACGATCATCGGATCGATGTGGCTGAGCGCGTCCAGCGGCGGCCTGGTCACCCGCTCGGCGAGATTCGGCAGGCGATGCGGGATGTCGTCCACGGGAAAGCCCGGACGCGAGACGACGGCGAAGTGCGCGTACTCGAGGACGAGCGGGAAGTTCTTCCAGCTCTGAATCTCGGAAAACGCATCCGCGCCGATGATGAAGAAGAGCTCCGACGGCGCGTACCCGCGCTCGTGAAACTTCAGCAGCGTTTCGGAGGTGTACGAGAACGAGTGCAGCCGCAGCTCGAGATCCGAGGCGCGCCATCCGCTGCGGCCGGCGACCGTCGACGCCACCATCGCGAAGCGGTGATAGCTCGACGCGCGCGGCGGCTCGCGGTGCGGCGGGACGTTGCTCGTGACGAGCAGCACCCGCTGCAGCTTCAACGCGCTCTCGGCCGCAAACGCCGTTTCGAGATGGCCCCAGTGAATCGGATCGAACGTCCCGCCGAGGATGCCGATGCGACGCTGGCTCATGCAGCTTCGCGCTGAGCCGCCAGGTGCTTCCACGCCGCCTCGAGCAGCGCGGGCACGCCCTCGCCCGTGGCGCCGGAGATCCTGAAGAAGGGGAGCTTCAGCTTCTTCGCGCGCTTCTCCAGTTCTTTCGCGCGCTTCTCGTCGTCGAGCGCGTCGATCTTATTGGCGGCGACGATCTGCGGCTTCGCGGCGAACTTCGGATCGAACAGCTCGAGCTCTTTGCGGACGGTCTCGAAGTCGTCGACCGGATCGCGTCCGGTCGCGCTGGAGACGTCGACGAGATGCACGAGGACCTTCGTGCGTTCGAGGTGCCGCAGGAACTGATGGCCGAGACCGAGCCCGCGGTGCGCGCCCTCGATCAGGCCCGGCACGTCGGCGACCACGAAGCTGCGATCGCCCTTGAGCTGCACGACGCCGAGGTTCGGCGTGAGCGTGGTGAACGGATAGTCCGCGATCTTGGGGCGCGCCGCCGAGATGCGGGCAATCAGCGTCGACTTGCCCGCGTTCGGAAATCCGACGAGCCCGACGTCCGCGAGGAGCTTGAGTTCGAAACGAAGCTCTTTGATTTCCCCCGCCTCGCCCGGCTGCGTCTTGCGCGGCGCCCGATTCGTAGACGACGCAAAGCGGGCGTTGCCCATGCCTCCGCGTCCGCCTTTCGCGACGAGGACGCGCTGGCCTTCGGTGGCGAGATCGGCGATGAGCCGCAGCGGCTCGACGGGATCGCCGGTCTTCTCGTAGACCAGCGTGCCGATCGGCACGGCCAGTTCGAGGTCGTCGCCGTTTGCGCCGGTGCGGTTGCTGCCCATGCCGTGCTCGCCGCGTTCGGCGGAGAACTCGGGGTGGAAGCGGTAGTTGATGAGCGTGTTGGTGTGGGGACTGGCGACGACGTAGACGGATCCGCCGAGGCCGCCGTCGCCTCCGCTGGGGCCGCCGCGCGGCACGAACTTCTCACGGCGGAACGCGAGACATCCGGCTCCGCCGTGGCCTGCTTCTATATGGATGTCGACTTCGTCGACGAACACCCGACTAGATTAACCGACTTACTCGGCGGGGATGATGGAGATCACCCGGCCCATCGCGCCGTGGTTCTCGAACTTCACGCGTCCGGCGACCTTCGCGAAAATCGTGTCGTCCTTGCCGAGCCCCGCGTTGAGGCCGGGACGGAACCGGCGGCCGCGCTGGCGGACGATGATCGTGCCGCCCGTGACGAAGTTGCCGTCGTGGGCCTTGGTGCCGAGCCGCTGCGAGTTCGAATCGCGGCCGTTTCGTGAGCTGCCCTGTCCTTTTTTATGAGCCATCGCTACACCGTGATTTCCTTGATCTTGACCCGCGTGTAGACCGCGCGGTGACCCTTGGTCCGGCGCATGCCCTTGCGGCGCTTTTTCTTGAAGACGCGGATTTTCGGCCCGCGGGTCTCGCCCTCGACCACGGCCACGACTTTCGCGTTGGCCACGAACGGGGCGCCGGCGACGACCTCACCGCCGTCCTTTTCGACGAGCAGCACCTGGCCGATCGTCACCTCGGCGCCGGGCTCCCCGGCCGTCCCGTCGAGCGTGGCAAAACCGCCGGGCTGCACCCGCATCTGCCGTCCGCTCGCCTGAATGATTGCGTACATGTTTGGCCTCTACCGGAAACCCTAATCATAACAGGGGCTGGGGCCCAGGGGCTAGGGCTGGACTCGACCTGACGGTCGGGCCTACTTGAGGAGGACCCGGGTGCCTTTGATTTTCTGGGTGGACAGCGTCCCGAGGAAATCCGGGACGATGCGGTCCATCAGCTCGAAATAGGTCGAAAGGGCCGGGGTTTCGTTCTGCGCGTTGTAGAGCGCTTCCTCGCGGCGGGCCAGCGACGAGATGGTGGCGCCGGTGCGGCCGTCGATGAAGATGAACTTCGGCCGGAGCATGAAGCCCTTGCGCTCCATGTAGACGCGCTGCGGGATCACGCGGCGGCGTCCGAGGCCGTCGTAGACCTCGGTCTCGCGCGTCACGAGCCCCGACGAGGTGCGCGGCACGAACAGCACCGAGCCGGTGACGATGAGCGGGTTCTGGTATTCCTCGCCGATGCGCTTCCAGTACGCCGTGTTCGCGAACAGCCGTTCGTACGGCTCGAGATCTTTTTCGTCCTTGATCTTCGGCGGCAGGACCGTCGCGGCGGTGCTCTCCTGCGCCGAGGCCGTGCGGACGCTCGGGCCGTCGCCCGAGCCGGCGGCGTCGGGCGCCGCCGTTGCGGTCTTGTTCTGTTCCTGCGCGACCTCGACGAGCTGAAGCGGATCGGCGTCGATCACGCGCAGCTCGGATTTCGTGCGGAGCTGGCTGCGGAGCAGGCGGACGGTTTCCTGATTCGTGTCGACGTCTTCGGTGCCGCCGGCGACGAAGCCCGCGACGAGCACGCGCTGGAACGGCGTCACGTCGAGCTTTGCCGGGATCGGCGTCTCGACCGGGACTTCGTACATCTCGCTGCCGCAGGCCGCGGTCAGGGCCGCGGCGATCGCGGCCGCAGCGAGCACGAGCGGAAGCCTGTTATTTGTCTTTCGGCTGAACCGCACGGTCATTGATTTCCTTGAACAGATCGTAGTTCTGGCGGATGTTCGCGTTGTTCGGATCGAGCGCGATCGCCTTCTCGTAGGCTTTGCGTGCTTTGTCGAGCTGGCCCTCGTGCTCGTACGCGATCGCGAGGTCGTTGAACGCCGCCGCGTATTTCGGGTCGATTTCGACGGCCTTCTCCCACCGGTAGATGGCTTCGCGCCAGAGCCCGCGCTGCGCGACGTTGATGCCGAATTCCACCTGCTCACGCGCGTCGGTTCGCGAGTCCGCGTACGCGGGACTGCTCGCAGCGGCGACCGCGGCGCCGGCCAGGAGCATCGAGACAAGTGCACGTGCGGAGAAACGCGCCATCAGGCGGATCGAGGCCACTATAGCGCACCGAGCAAGGCATGTGCCACGAGTATTCCCCCGAAAAGCCGGGGAATCCCGCAGGTGTTACAACCGCCGATTTACGAAACGTGGTCGGGAGTGTCCACGGGCGTCGAACTCGCGTCGCTATAATAGATGTTGGGAGGACGGTCCGGCGCGCACCTTGGAGCGCCGATGCCTCTGCTTGTCGATCCCGCCCCCGCTCGTTCCACCGACCTGATCGCTCTCTCGCTGACACCGTTTGGCTGGCGCCGCCGGCTCGGCGAACGCCTGCGCGCGGGCGAATCGCCCTCGGCGATTCTCGGGCGGCTGCTCGCCGCGCGCGGCGGCGCCGACGGCCTCGATCGGCCGACGCTGATGTCCCGCGTCGCCGTCGCGATCGCGCGCGCGATCGATTCCGGTCTGCACCTGATCGCATGGAGCGACGCGTCTTATCCTGCAGCGCTCTCGGCGATCGCGGATCCGCCGCCGGTGCTGTGGCTGCGCGGCAATCCGGAGGCGCTGTCGCCGCGAGCCGTCGCGATAGTCGGCTCGCGCGCGGGTTCGCCGTACGCGCTCGCCGTCGCCGAACGTCTGGCCGCCGACCTCTCCTCGCGCGGCATCGTCGTCGTCAGCGGGCTCGCGCGCGGAGTGGATTCGGCGGCGCATCGCGGCGCGCTCGCGGGGAAGGGGCCGACGCTCGCCGTTCTCGGATGCGGCGCCGATGTGATCTACCCGGCAGAGCACCGTGACCTCGCGAACGCCGTCGCCGCCGGCGGCGCGATCGTCAGCGAGCTGGTGCCGGGCACGCCGCCGAAGAAGCAGTTCTTTCCGCTCCGCAACCGGATCATCAGCGGGCTGTCACGCGCGGTGCTGATCGTCGAGGCTGGAGAGAAGAGCGGGTCGCTCATCACCGCCCGCTGTGCGCTCGAACAGGGGCGCGACGTCCTGGCCGTGCCGGGCAACGTGCTGTCGGGCCGGAACCGCGGCGGACACGCCTTAATTAAGGATGGAGCAAAGATTGTGGAGTCTGCTGACGATATCTTGGAGGAGCTTGGGTTGCCGTCGCCTGGAACGCGGGCGGCCGGAGGGCCGGAAGACCCCGTGCTTGCAGGACTTCCGGCCGGCGAGTCGTGCGATCTGGACGTCATCGCGGAGCGCACGGGGCTTGCGTCATCGCGTCTACTGCCGCGGCTGTTCGAACTCGAACTGGCCGGATTGATACGCCGGGTCGGCGGCGGCCGGTTCGCGAGAATTTGACAAGCCGTGTTAGGGTGAAAAAGAAAGATGGCTAAAGCACTCGTCGTGGTCGAGTCGCCCGCGAAGGCGAAGACGATCAACAAATATCTCGGGCGCGACTACAAAGTGATCGCGTCGATGGGCCATATCCGCGATCTGCCGAAGAGCAAGCTCGGCGTCGACGTCGACAACGACTTCGAAGAGACGTACGAGTCGATCGAGTCGCGGAAGAAGGTCATCAAAGAGCTCAAGGACGCCGCGAAGGACGCGACCGACATCTACGTCGCGACCGACCCCGACCGCGAAGGCGAGGCGATCGGCTGGCACCTGACGGAAGAACTCAAGGGCAAGAAGCGGAAGATCCACCGGCTGACCTTCAACGAGATCACCAAGAAGGCGGTCCAGGACGCGCTGAAGCACCCGCGCGCGATCGACGAGAAGATGGTCGCCGCGCAGCGCGCGCGTCGAGTGCTCGATCGCCTCGTCGGCTACAAGATCAGCCCGCTGCTCTGGGACAAAGTGCGCCGCGGCCTCAGCGCCGGACGCGTGCAGTCGGTCGCGCTGAAGCTGATCTGCGATCGCGAACGCGAGATCGAGAAGTTCGTGCCCGTGGAGTACTGGCACGTGTTCGCGCGCCTCGCGGGTCCGCAGCCTCCGGAGTTCGAAGCCAAGCTCCAGAAGAAGAAGGGCGACAACCTCGTTCCCGCCAGCGAAACCGAGTCGAACGCGGTCCTCGCGGATCTCGAGGGCGCGAAGTGGACCGTCTCGTCGGTGACGACGAAAGAACGGAAACGGCACGCCGCGCCGCCGTTCATCACGAGCAAACTGCAGCAGACCGCGCGCTTCCCCGTCAAGAAGACGATGATGCTCGCGCAGCAGCTGTACGAAGGCGGCATCGAAATCCCCGGGCTGGCCGGCGGTCTCATCACCTACATGCGTACCGACTCGACGCGCGTCGCCGAAGAAGCGTTGACCGCGGTGCGCGAGCATATCGGCAAGACGTTCGGCGCCGAGTACCTGCCGGAGAAGCCGAACTTCTACCGGCAGAAGGCCGACGCGCAGGACGCGCACGAGGCGATCCGCCCGACCTCGCTGGAGCACGATCCGGAGACCGTGAAGCAGTACCTCACGGCGGATCAGTACTCGCTCTACCGGCTGATCTGGAACCGCTTCGTCGCCTCGCAGATGCCTCCGGCGACGTTCGACGAGACGACGGTCGACATCACCGCCGGCGACTATCTCTTCCGCGTCAAGGGCACGGTGCCGAAGTTCGCGGGCTGGATGGCGACCTACGGCCTGACGCCGGGCGAGCAGACGCAGGAACAGAAAGACGCGGCCGCCGAAAAAGAGAAGGGCGACGGCGAGGACGACGACGCCGTGTCTGGTGTGCTGCCGCCGCTCGCCGAAGGCGACGTGCTCGAGCTGAAACAGCTGCGGCCGGAACAGAAGTTCACGCAGCCGCCGGCGCGGTTCTCCGAAGCGACGCTGGTCAAGGAGCTCGAAGACAACGGCATCGGCCGGCCGAGCACCTACGCGTCGATCATCGGCGTGCTCCAGGATCGCGAGTACGCGCACAAGGTCGAGGGACGGTTCAAGCCGTCGGCGCTCGGTACGATGATCAGCGACCTGCTGGCGAAGAGCTTCGACGACATCATCGACGTCGAGTACACGCGCAGCCTCGAGGACGACCTCGACAGGATCGAAGAGGGCAAGACCGATTACTCGCGGATGCTCGCGGAGTTCTACAAGAAGTTCAAGAAGGACCTGACGCGCGCCGGCAAGGAGATGATCGATCTCAAGAAAGGCATCGAGATCGGCGAGGCGTGCGACAAGTGCGGCAAGCCGATGCTCAAGCGCGTCGGCAAGTTCGGCCCGTTCATCGCCTGCAGCGGCTATCCCGACTGCACCAACACGCGTGAGGTCGAAACGCAGGAGGCCGAGTCGGAGACGGGCGAGGAAGAAATCGAACCGTGCGAGAACTGCGGCAAGCCGATGGCCGTCAAGCGCGGCCGGTTCGGCCAGTTCCTCGCGTGCACCGGCTATCCCGAGTGCAAGACGACGAGAAAGCTGATCGCGACCAAGCAGGGCGGCCTCAGGGCCGCGAAGCCCGATCAGATCCTCGAGGAGCTCTGCCCGCGCTGCAACGCGAACCTCGTGATCAAGCAGGGACGCTACGGCGAGTTCACCGCGTGCACGAAGTACCCGGAGTGCAAGTACGTCAAGCACAAGACCACCGGCGTGAAGTGCCCGAAGGACGCGGACAAGGGCGGCGAGGTCGTCGAGCGGAAGTCGCGCCGAGGAAAGATCTTCTTCGGCTGCTCCAACTACCCGGACTGCGACTTCGTGCTCTGGAACCGGCCGATCGCCGAACCGTGCCCGAAGTGCAAGGCGCCGTTCCTCACCGAGAAGATCACGAAGAAGCACGGGCGCCAGCTGATCTGCCACACCGAAGACTGCGACTACTCGCGCTCCGAGGAGCTCCAAGAAACCGTCGCGTGATCACCATCGTCGGCGGCGGGCTCGCCGGTTCGGAGGCCGCATGGCAGGCCGCGTCGAACGGTGTGCCCGTCACGCTTCATGAGATGCGGCCGGTCCGCCCGACCGCCGTCCACAAAACCGATTCGCTCGCGGAGCTCGTCTGCAGCAATTCCTTCCGCGGCGACAAACTCGATAACGCGGTCGGCCTCCTGAAAGAGGAGATGCGCCGCCTCGGATCGCTGGTGATGCGCGCGGCCGAAGACGCGCGCGTGCCCGCGGGCGCGGCGCTCGCCGTCGACCGCGAGCGCTTCGCGCAGGCGATCACGGCCACGTTGTCGCAGCATCCGCTCGTCACGATCGTGCGCGACGAAGTGACGGCGATCCCGGCATCGAGCGAGCGCGAACCGGTGATTCTGGCGACGGGACCGCTGACCTCCGACGCGCTGTCGGCCGATTTGAAGC
>DATNBT010000389.1:0-4714 GCA_035571855.1 Vicinamibacterales bacterium | reverse complement strand
TTCCTAGCAACGAGACGAAATTCCGGACCACGAGTCGTCCCTTCGAGACCGTGGAAAACTGTGCGACGCCGAGGCGTCGTTGATGTCGCGTTTCGCGGCAGAGGAGTCAGATCATGGGTCGAAAGTTGTATGTCGGAAATTTCCCGTATGAAGCCGGCGAAGCGGAGCTCCAGGGCCTGTTCGCCCGTGCCGGCACCGTGGAAACGGTGAAGGTGATGCGCGACATGGCCACGGGGCGGGCGCGCGGGTTCGCGTTCGTCGAGATGGCCAGCGATGACGAGGCGCAGAAGGCGATCGCGGAGCTGAATGAATATCAGCTTGGCGGCCGCAGTCTCTCCGTCAACGAAGCGCGGCCGAAGCCCGCGTCTGCCGGCGGGTACGGCGGCGGCGAATCGCGGCGCCGCTCGGAACCGCGCTGGTAAGCAACTACGAAGGCCGTGGGAGACAGGGCGCCGCCTTGTCGCTCCACGGCGTCGCGTCAGAAACCACAGATTGGAGATGGACACATGACCGGAAAAATCAGAACGCTGCGAGTGGACAAGGGCTTTGGGTTCATCAAGGGTGAGACGGGGCAGGAATTCTTCTTTCACCAGAGCGCTATCTATGGCGAGGGCATCGCCGATCTGCGCGAGGGTGACGGCGTCGAGTTCGAGGTTGACCAGAGCCCGAAGGGTCCGCGGGCGGCGAACGTCCGGCGCACCACGACATAAGAGAACGGCGTCGAGGGCCCTGACGGATCTGCAGGTATCCTCAGTGTCATGTCCGAGGCGGCGTCGGCCGCGAGGCCTGCCGGGTTCATAGCCAGGACGTCGCGGCGAGCGGCCGTGGCGCTGATGATGTCCATCGGCGTCGGCCTGTTGTTGATGCACGGATGGAAGAGCGCGTTGTCCGCGCTCTTCCTTCGCACCGGCGTCGTCGGCCTGTCCGCGACGGCCGCCTTCGCCCTCTTCGAGGTGTGGCCGCGGAGGCTGCCCTCCTGGCTGCAGCGATGGGCGCTGCAGGTCGTTGCGGTCGGCGTATGCATGCCGGTGACGACGGTCCTGATCTACGTGCTGTCCACTCCTCAGGGCGCGCCGCCGTTCTGGGAGACCCCCAGCCGGATGGACGGCTGGACGCATCTGACGTTCGCCGGCCTCCTCCTCGCGCCGTGGACGGCGCTCGCCGCGATCGTCCGCCAGAAGGAAGCGTTCGCCCGCGATCAGAAGCTGGCGTTCGCCCTCGAGCGCAGCGAGCTCGAGCGGCAGGCACTCGACGCGCGCCTGCGTCAGCTGCAGGCGCAGGTGGCGCCGCATTTCCTCTTCAACACACTCGCGAACGTGCAGGCGCTGGTCGATGCCGGCTCGCCGCACGCGTCGGCCGTGCTGCGGAGCCTGACCGCGTATCTGCGCGCGGCGGTACCGGTACTGCACGAGCCCGCCGCCACGATCGAGCGCGAGCTGCAGCTGGTTCGACCGTATCTCGAGCTGATGCAGATGCGCATGCCCGATCGCCTCGAGTACGCCATGAAGGTCGACCCGGCGGCGCTGCACGTTCGCTGCCCTCCGACGATGGTGTTGACGCTGGTCGAGAATGCCGTGCGGCATGGGATCGATCCCAGCGAAGAAGGCGGCCGGATCGACATCGACGTCGAACGGATGGGTGAACGCTGCGTCGTGCGCGTCACCGACACCGGCGCAGGGCTCCGGCCGTCGGGCGGCGCTCCCGGAACCGGGCTCACGACGTTGCGCCAGCGGCTGCAGCTGATCTTCGGCGATGCCGCGCAGCTGCGGCTGACGTCCGGCACTCCGCGCGGCGTCGCCGTCGAAGTCGATCTGCCGGCGCAGACATGAAGGTCCACGCGACGGCATTGATCGCCGACGACGAGCCGCTGTTGCGCGAGGCGCTGCGGCGCCAGCTCGCGGACGTCTGGCCCGAGCTCGAGATCGTGGCCGAGGCGCGGAACGGCCGGGACGCGGTCAAGTTGTTCGACGAGCGTCATCCCGACATCTGCTTCCTCGACGTCCACATGCCGGGACTGTCCGGCGTCGACGCGGCGAACCACATCGGCCGGCGCGCCCATCTCGTCTTCGTCACCGCGTACGACCACTACGCGGTGCAGGCCTTCGCGCAGGGCGCGCTCGATTACCTGCTGAAGCCGGTCGAACCGGCGCGGCTCGCCGACACCGTGAGCCGCCTCAAGGAACGGCTGCAGTCGTCGAGGCCGGCGATCAACACCGAGCAGCTGTTGCGGCAACTGAGCGAGCAGCTGGCGACGCTGCAGAGCGGCGGCGGCGCCAGGCACGAGGCGCTGCGTTGGATTCGCGCGCAAGCCGGGAAGACCGTCCGCCTCATCGCGATCGACGATGTCGATTACCTTCGCTCCGACGCGAAGTACACCATCGTCGCCTGGCGCGACGGCGGGAAGGCGGCCGAGGCGGTGGTGCGGACGCCGCTGAAGGAGCTGCTCGAGCGGCTCGACGCCGAGCAATTCGCGCAAGTCCATCGCTCGGTCGTCGTGAATCTGCGCGCGATCAGCCATGTCAAGCGGCACGACAACGAAACCGCGGAGATTCACGTCAAGGGTCGCGATGAGGTTCTGCCGGTGAGCCGCAACTACCTGCACCTGTTCCGGCAGATGTAACCACCAGAAGGCCGCCGTTCGACCGGGTGGGCCGCCTCTCGGCGGCGGGAATCCGCCCTTCGTCGCAAGCCGGTTGTTCCCGCGCACGCGTGCGGCCACTCTGTTGGCGCGACTCGAACACGGGAGTATCGAATGAAGGAACGCGCCATCCTGGTCGCCACGTCTCTGCTCTCGATCCTCCTGCTGACGCTCCACATTACCGACGACATCGTCCGCGGGATCTCGAAGGCCGAGTCCTCGAACACGGCGCTGCTCGTCCTCGTCGTCTTCCTCTACGGGACGCTGGTGCTCGCCGAACGGCGATCGGGACACGTCATCATGCTGCTGGTCGGGTTGTTCGCGGCCGGCATGCCCGTCATCCACATGAGGGGAGCACACTACGCCGAGATCGCCGGGTCCCCCGGCGGCTTCTTCTTCGTCTGGACACTCTGGGCGCTCGGCGGGCTCGGGGGCCTCACCTTCGTCCTCTCGGCGCGCGGACTGTGGAGTCTGTGGCGGGGCCAGCCGAAATAGTCCAACGCTACCGGGTGGAGACTCGGTCAGCGTGACAGCAGGTCGGGAAGCCTCATCATGAAGATGCGAACGTCGCCGATCTGGGCGGCCGTCGAGATGAAGGCGAACTCCGTCGCACTGACGGTCGTGGTGCGACGTTCGAGCACGGCGGTCAGCGCCGCGGGCAGGACGGGACATTCGTCGAGCAGGCCGAGTACGCCGATCCAGGCGGTCACGTCGAGCATCGCGAGGACCTCCGCCGCGTCGCGCGCGCGCCACGGTGTGCCGGCGTCGCGCTGCTTCACCAGCGTGCGCCGCAGCGCGACGAGCCCGTTCCGGATGTCGCGATCGGCACAGTCGACATCCGCCAGTGTCGAGATGAGCTGTTCCGCCGCGTACAGGCTCACGTCCTTGTGCAGCACCGACCAGCCCGCTTCGAACGCAGTCACCAGGTCGTGATCGATCAGCCATGAGGCTGGCGGGCACGTGTCGGGCGGTGTGACTGGCCAGCATTCGAGCCCCAGGTTACAGATCGCCGCGGCTGCATCGGACGCTTCCCGTGGCGTGAACGGCCGTGACTGGACGGAGCATCCCGCGAGGAGCGCGTTCGCGAGGAACGCGAGCTCACGGCTGCGCGCGAAGTAAGCGGTCTCGTCCGTGTCGCGGACGCAGGCCAGCAACGTGCGTTGCGGTGAGTGCGCGGCCCCGTTCGGCGAGTCCGGTGCTTCGTCCGCCGCTCGAAAGTACGCCGTGACGATCGGATTGCCCGTGATCCCCCCCGTCATTGACGCTCCCGATCGCGCGTCTTTCGGCTGTCGGGCCATTTCGAGGAAGGCGCGCGCGTCGGCGGGCGTCGCGTAGCCTTGCTGCGCTCGCCGGCGCTCCCGTTCGATCGTGACGTCGTGGAGGTGCTGCTCCGGCATCCGCAGCAGATCGTCCAGGCCGTCGACCTCCGGCCTGGAGTTGGAGAGACGCCGGCAGCCCTGCATCACGGCGTGGAAGTCGTTGCCGTGCTCTTCGTCGAGCGCGATCAGGAGTGCGACGATCGCGTCCCATGCGTCGGCTCTTCGCGCTCGGACGACGTAGCCGCCGACCTCACACTCGCGTCGGTCGCCGCTCGCATCGTTCACCGGCGCGTCGTCGGCGTGCAGCGAGTCTCCTTCACGCATCGCCTCGTGACGGTCCGGCGGCTCGTCATCGCTCTGGGCGGTTGGTTCGAAGATGCCCGCGTCGAACACACGCACGTAGCCGGACAATCCGGTGATCACGAGGTCCTTGTCGAGGGCGGCGACCGTTCGTGCCGCGAACGAGCTGCCGGTGTCGACAAGCACCTCGAGCCATTCGCCGAAGCGATCGACGTCGAACCGATGGTCGCGTCCCGGCCGCGCGTGACGCCAGAGATCGAGGTCGAGCAGGACGGTGAGCTGCGCGGGCGTGGCTGCCGTGACGAGTTCGCCGCAGGCTTCGAGCCCGCGGGAGCGAATGAGCTGGTGCAGCGTCTCCGGCGGAAGGTGCGGGACGACTCGCACAAGGAATGGCGTATCCAGCAATCGCGCGAGCCGATGGTCGACCGAGCCCCCTTCGCGGGGGACCGTATCGCGG
>DATNBT010000388.1:0-3537 GCA_035571855.1 Vicinamibacterales bacterium | reverse complement strand
CACTTCAGCGCGCCCGTCTTCGCGTCGAGGGCGACGACCGAACACAAGTAAAGGTTGTCGCCCGCGCGGTTCTCCCCGCCGAGCTGAGGAACGCCGTTGCCGGTGACGTAATAAATCGATCCGGTGGACGGGTCGTCCGTGCCGACCAGCCACACCGCGCCGCCGCCGCGCTTCCACGTGTCGGTCGCGGGCCACGTGTCGTGGCCCCGTTCGCCCACTCCGGGAATCGCGAAGAACCGCCACGCCTCGTTGCCGGTCTTCGGGTCCAGCGCCACGATCTGCCCGCGCCAGCCGTTGTCGGCGCTGAGGCCGAACGACACGAGGCCGGCCGCGTAGAGCGGCGCGCCCGAGATCACCTGTCCCTTGTCGCGCGGGTTGTCCCCGACGTATTTGCTCCACGCGACGTCGCCGGTCTTCTCGCGCAGCGCGACGACGCGCGCGTCGGACATGCCGACGAAGACCAGGCCGTCGGCGACGGCGACGCCTTCGCGCGCCGGGGAAGAGTTGGGAGCCCCGGCCGCACCGCGGCCGCGTCCGGCTCCGGCCGGGGGCCGCGCGCCGAACTTCCAGATCGTCTTGCCCGTCTTCGCGTCGATCGCGTACACGAACGGCGGAGCCGTGAAGAACATCACGCCGTTCCGCACGACGGCCATCGCGCGCGACGAGGCGGCCGCATCCAGCGCGTCGGATTTCCACGCCGCGCCGAGCTGCCGGATGTTCTGCGCGGTGATCTGCGACAGCGGGGAGTACCGCATGTTGCCGGAACCGGCGACCGTCGGCCAGTCTTCTGGCGCCTGAGACCGGAGGGACACGGCGGCCGACACCGCCAGCAGGGCGGCGAGCATCGGGACAGCGCGAATGGTGAATTTCATGGCGCTCACGTTAGATCGAACGTGAGCGCAACGCAATCAGGTCGTAATCAGCGACTCGTCGTCGGTGAGGTCCGCCATCTGGATGCGGAGGTTGCCGGCGTTGGTCGCGTAGAGCATCGCGGTGGAGAAGGTGATGACGCCTTCGCGCGTGAGCCGCTCCAGTTCGCCGTCGAAGTGCTGCATCCCGTCGAGGGCGCCGTCGCGCATGGCGTCCACCAGCGAATGGCCCTCGGCGGCGCCCTCGCCCTTCTCGATGTACTCGCGCGTGCGCATCGTCGACTTCAGGATCTCGAGCACCGCGAGCCGGCCGCCTTCCTTCTTTCTGATCAGCCGCTGCGAGATGAAGAAGCGGAACGTCGCGGCCAGCCGCGTGCGGATGGCCATCTGATCGCCGGGGTCGAAGGCGCCGACGATGCGGTCGACGGTCTTGGCGGCGTCGATCGTGTGGAGCGTGGAGAAGACGAGGTGGCCGGTTTCGGCCGCCGTCAGCGCGATCTCGATCGTCTCGGAGTCGCGCATCTCGCCGACGAGGATGACCTTCGGCGCCTGCCGCAGCGCGGCCTTGAGCGCGAGCGCGAACGTGGGCGTGTCCGCGTGGAGCTCGCGCTGGTGAATCGTGCCCTTCTTGTGCTGGTGCAGGAACTCGATCGGATCTTCGATCGTGAGGATGTGCTCGGCGCGGCTCTCGTTGATCAGGTCGATGATCGCCGCGAGCGTCGACGACTTGCCGGAGCCGGTCGGTCCCGTGACGAGCACGATGCCGTTCTTGAGTTTGGCGATTTCCGCCAGGCGCGCGGGCAGCTTCAGATCCGCGAGCGAGGGAATCGTGTTCGCGATCACGCGCATGACGATGGCGAACGTGCCGCGCTGCCGGAAGACGTTGACGCGGAAGCGCGCGCAGTTCGGAATCGCGTACGAGAGGTCGCAGGCGCCGTTGTCCTTCAGGCTCCGCAGCGCGACCTCGTTGCCGTTGATCAGCTGGCGCGAAATCTGCGCGGTGTGCGTCGCCGACAGCATCGGGATGCCGGGGATGTCGACGCCGGTGAGCTCGCCGTGCTTTTCGACCTGCGCGGGACGGCCGACCGAGAACACCAGGTCGCTGATGCCGTCGCCGACGTCGAGCATCGCCATGATCATCGACGCGGCCAGCGACGGATCGACGTCGACGGCCGGGCCGAACAGCGACTCTTCGAGCGCGGCGATGACGGATTCTGATGGACTCATGAAAGTCTAACGCGCGGCGGCGCGCTGAATGAGCTCAATGCGGTTGCCGGCCGGATCGATCGCAACGCCGATCGTGATGCCCGTGTTGCCGAAGGGGCGCGGGTCGCCCGTCATCGATCCGCCGGCGGCTTTGATGGCCGTGACCGTCGCGTCCATGTTCGTCACGTTGAAGATCACGTGAGCGATCGGATCCTTCACGTCGTCGCTGTCGCGGTGCATCAGGACGACGGGCTCGCCTTTGTTCGCCTTCGCGGCGTCGGCGGTGGCGCCGAAGTTCACGAAGACTTCCGGGCCGCCGGGCGCGTTGATCCGGTTGACCTCCTGCATCCCGAAGGCTGTTTCGTAGAACTTCGCGAGGGCGACGGTATCTTTGGCCGCGACGCGGACCGAGTTCAGCGTCACCTGCGCCCGCGCGGCGGCGGCCGCGAGCAGGACGCAGCAGGCGGCTGCGAGAGTGTTTGTCGTCACGGCCCGAGATAATACTTCGGATTCATTACAAACTCACTGATGAGTTTGTAATGCCACGGCCAGGTTCGCTAAAGCGAGATGGGCCTCATGCCGGTCCGGCTGATGCGGCAGCGGCGATCGAGCTTCGTCGAACTGCACTCCTACGACGCGGATGGAACGATGCACTACGGCACCGCCGGCTATCTCGGCGGCGGCTACTTCATCACGGTGAAGCATGCCGTGGCGATGCTCGATCCGGTGAAGGGGCCGGGGCCGGTGTCTGTCCGCCTCGAATATCGAGGAGAAGAGATCGAGGCCGAGGTCGCCGACACGGGCGATGCGACCGAGGAGGTCCACAGCGGCGACTGGGCGATCCTGCGGAGCACGAGAGTCGATCTGCCGCCTCTGCACGTCGATCCGTCGTTTGCGTTCGATTTCGCCGCGCCGATCTTCCGGCTCGGCAACGACTACTCGCGCGGGATCATCCTGTCGAGCGGCTACGTGGGCGCGCGCACGGCGAACGGCCTGGTCACGTGTCTGGTCGACGGCCATCCCGGCGTCTCAGGCGGCGGCATTCTCAACCAGCGCGGCGATCTCGTGGGCATCCCTGTGGGCCGCATGGACGGCGATTACCGGTTTTCGTTTCTCCTGCCCATCCGCGCCGAGATGCTGCGCAAGGTCCCGCACCACCTCAGCTGAGCCTGTCACATTCGAGCCGGCCGTGCATCTTCCTGATATGAACGGAAGGCGGCGGCCAACCTGAATACGCGGGATTGCCCCGGCGCCTGCGCGTGCCGGCCCGGCTGCCGCGTCTGTTGGCGCCATACCTGGCGAAGATCATGGCGTTGCGCCTGTCGCTGTCGAACGCGAAGGCCAGGCAGGAACTCGGCTGGCGCCCGCGCTACCGACGATGCGCGACGGGTTGTCGCGGTTGAGGCGCCCGCCGCGTGACCGTTGGGTCAGTGCGTGTCTTCAGCGCGCCAGTTGAAGTAGC
>DATNBT010000387.1:0-3556 GCA_035571855.1 Vicinamibacterales bacterium | reverse complement strand
TGCCCGTTGCCGCGAAGCGTGAATTCGCGCTGGCCGCCCATCACCGCGCGCATCCACTTGGTGGTGATCTTGCGGTCGGGTTCATACGGACCGTAGGCGCCGAAGAACCGGACGTTCACGCAGCTCCCGACCGTCTTCGTGCGCCCGGCGAACGCGCGCAGGTAGTGTTCCGATGCGAGCTTCGAGATCGCGTACGGCAGCAGCGGCGCCACCGGCGTCGCCGGCGAGACCGCGCCGTTCAGGCCGTCGTACACGGCGCCCGACGAGACGTACACGAAATGTCCGACGCGCACGTGCTCGAGCAGCGTCACCAGTCCCAGCGTGTTCAGCGTGAGATCCCAGGCCGGCCGGGCGGCGCTCTTCGCGGGATCGCCGTTGGCCGCCAGGTAGAGGCACGCGTCGAACAGCGAGTGGTCGCGCGCGAACTCGGCGACGGCGGCCTGGCTCGTCAGATCGCACCGCACGGGACGCACGTTCGTCAGGCCCTGCTCCCGGACGAACGCCTCGAGACCCGTGCTGTGATAGAGCGCCGTGATGTTCCAGCCGCGCGGCGCCCGCAGGAGCACGTTGCGCCCGATGAAGCCCGACGCGCCGGTGACGAGCACGTTCATTTCGTCGGTGTCACCAGGGCCGCGAGGTTCTCGCGATACCACGGAATCGTCTTCGAGATGCCGGCTTCGAGCGACACGGTCGCCTTGTAGCCCAGCAGCTTCGCGGCCTTCTCGATCGACGGCACGCGGAGATCGACTTCCGGACCGGGGTGCGGCTTGAAGACGATCTCCGACTTCGAGTTCGTCAGCCGGAGAATCATGTTCGCGAGCTCGAAGTTCGTCGCCGTGCCCTGGGGGTTGCCGAGGTTGAACGCGTGGCCGACGGCTTCCTTCTTCTCCGCGCAGCGGAGCACGCCGTCGACGAAGTCGTCGACGTAGCACCACGCGCGGATCTGCGTGCCGTCGTTGTAGAGCGTGATCGGCTTGTTCTGCAGCGCCTGAATCGTGATGCCGCGGATGGCGCCGTCGCCGACCTGGCGCGGCCCGTACACGTTGAACGGCCGGACGATGGCGAGCGGCAGCCCGTCTTCCTTGTAGTGCGCGTACGAGAGATGCTCGGACGCGAGCTTGCTCGCGGCGTACACCCACCGGCTCTCACCGATGGGACCGATGGTCGTCATCCCGTCTTCGCTGCCCTTGTGGATGAAGGGGCCGTACACCTCGCTCGTCGAGAACTCGACGAACCGCTCGACCTTCACGTCGAGCGCGGCCTTGACGACCTGGTGGGTGCCGAGCATGTTCACTTCCATCGTCGTCACCGCGTTGCGGTCGACGGAGTAGACGCCGGCGATGGCGGCGCAGTGAATCACGACCTGACAGCCGTCGATCGCCTTGCGCGTGGCGTCGGCGTCCATGACGTCGCCTTTGATGAAGTGGAGATGCTTATGGCCGTCGACGTGCGCAAACTGCAGCGCATTGCGATGGAGGTTGTCGTAGACGACGACCTCGTTGCCGTCGAGCAGGCGCTCGACAAGATGGCTGCCGATGAAGCCGGCGCCGCCGGTGATGCACACGCGTTTTCCAGTCAGGGCCATGTCGTTTGTCGTCTCGTGTGAGTCGGGCGTGTCAGTGCTGGTACTGGCGGAGCGGAAAGAGCTTGTCTTTCGGGATGCCGAGTCTGATCAGGCTCGCGAGCTGCGCCCCCGATCGCTCGAGCGTCGCGACGATCATCAGGTCGTACGCGATCTCCTCGTGCTGCGCGACGGGCCGCACGGGCATGCCGAGGAATTCGTGGCCGTTGCTCTCGTCGAAGATGGCGACGGGCTCGAGCCCGGCCTCACGCAGCGAGAGATACGCCAGCTCGGCGGCTTCGCCGCGCCCGTAGATCGCGACGCGGCGGTCGGCGGCCGCGCACTCGGCCAGCGCGTGGCGGAGATGCTGCCGCACTTCCCCGTAGAGATGCAGCGAGTAGTCCATGAACTCGTACGTCAGCCGCGCTTTCTCGGCGATGCCGCGCGGCGTGATCAGGTACGTGATGCGGTTGCTCTGCACGTTCACGCACTTGATGTAGCCCTTCCTGACGAGACGCCTGAGATAGATGTTCGTCAGTCCGAGCGCGATGCCCAGTTTCGTCGCGAGGCTTCGCTGAGTGACGCGGGAGTCCTGCTCGACGGCCTCGAGCAGCTTGAGGTCGCGATGTGCTTCGATGTCCATGACCGGCCTATTCACCTGAGGGAGCGGGTTCCGAAAAACCGTTCTGCGTCCGTCCAATCGTCGAGAGAGTCGATGCTGATGCCGAATTCCGCGGGCATGACGTACGCCGCCGTGCGGCTGCCGTAGAGACTCGGCTCCGCGCCGTCGAGCACGGCGGTGCGGAACAGATAGATCGCGCCGTTCATCGTCCACGCCGGCGGCATGTCCTGGCGGCGGTTGATGCGGCGCCGGACCGGCCCGCCGCCGACGAACAGCGACGCGATGCCGTTCGCGTCCACCGTCAGCGTGCGCATCGGGTTGTAGTGCGCCGGCACTTCCGAGACGCTGACGACGCTGTCGGCGCCGGAGGTCTCGAGCAGCGCGATCGACGCGCGGATGTCTTCGGCGCGCCGGAGCGGCGAGGTCGGCTGCAGGATCATCACCGCATCGGGCACGTACCGCTCACGGTCGCGGAGCCACGCGACCGCGTGCTGCAGCACCGGCAGGTGCGGCGTCTCGTCGCGCGCGAGCTCCGCCGGACGCAGGAACGGCACGTCGCAGCCGCCCGCCCGGCCCGCGGCGGCGATCGCTTCGTCGTCTGTGGACAGGATCACTCGATCGAAGGCCCGGGCCCCGGCCGCCGCATCGATCGTGTGCGCGATCAGCGGCTTGCCGGCGAGCGGCTTCAGGTTCTTGCCCGGCAGTCCCTTCGAGCCGCCCCGCGCCGTCACCACGCCCAGCACCTTCACTGCGCCCTCAGCTCGGGATGCGCCTGCTCGACGCGCCACAGGTACGCGATCATCAGCGCAGAGAACGCCGCGTACAAGCCGAGCAGCAGCGCGTGGAAACCTGTGCTTCCGAAGTATGACCAGAGATTCCAGGAGAAGTCGTCGACGATCACGAGTCGATTGATGGCGCCCCAGGCTTTCTCGCCGATGGTCGTGAGCGTCGCCCAGTCGCCGACCGGAAGGCTCGGATCCGGAATCCCGAAGAAGACGTGCTCGGCCAGCGCCTGCGCGCCGGCGAGCAGCACGAATACCCAGGCGCTGCGGAGCAGCGCCGCGCGATGGCGCTCGAGCGCGCTCGCGATCAGGAGATACACGAACGGCGCGCCCCAGATCAGGTATCGCTCCGTCTCATGGCCGCCGACGTACCCGGCGGCGAAACAGCCGCCGAAGAAGACAAGCAGATAAAAATGACTCCGCACGCGCGCGAGCACCGCGCGCCAGTCGTACATCACGACCGCGAGTACCGGCCCGAAGGTCATGAAGAACGCCAGCGGCAGCGTGAAGAGCGCTTTGTGCCTGAACAGATAGACGGCGTTCTCGACGGCAGACAGACGCCGGCGCGGTTCGCCGGGAACGAGGTGACAC
>DATNBT010000386.1:0-4647 GCA_035571855.1 Vicinamibacterales bacterium | reverse complement strand
GAACCGGCCGAATTCGGCGGGCGGGCTGTTGCTTTCGATCTTGAACTCCTGGATCGAGTCGATGACCGGAAAGAACGCGACCTGGCCCGGCTCCGGCTGGAGCACGGAGATGCCGTCGAACAGGTACTCGTTCGTGCGCGGCCGGCCGCCGTTGATGCGCGGCAGCGGCGAATTCGGGGGAAGCGCGACGCCTGGAGCGAGCGACGCGAGCGTGATGAACGTGCGGCCGTTGAGCGGAAGCTCCACGACCTGGTCGTGACCGATCACGGCGCCCAGGCTTGCGCTGTCCGCACGAACGATCGGCGCATCGGCCGTTACCGTCACTTGTTCCTGAACGCCGCCGACCGGGAGCTCGAAATCGACCGTCGCGGTCGTGCCCGTCCGGACACCGATGCCCCGGCGCGTGACGGACTGGAATCCCTGGAGCGCGACACGGACGTCGTACACGCCCGGCGCCAGGCCGGTGAACGCGTACACGCCGGCCCTGGTCGCCACGACCTCACGCGCGACGCCCCGGGCCGTATCGGTAATCGTGACGGTCGCCCCGGGGACCACCGCGCCGTGCTGATCGCGAACCGCGCCGGTCAGCGTCCCCGCGCCGACCTGAGCGGCGAGCAGCAGTGCCGCCATGCACGCAAACATGCCGCAAAAAACTCTATACACATTTAAGCGCTCGATCAATTCGACTATAATCGCCTCTAACCGTGCACCTGCTGCTCGCCGTCCTCACGATCGCCGCCGCGTCGGACCTTCAGCCGGTCATGCCCCGCGTCGCCGCGGCGTTCGAGCAGGCCACCGGCCATACGGTGAAGGTGGCCTACGGGTCGTCGGGCAGCTTCTTCGCGCAGATCAGCAACGGCGCGCCGTACGACGTCTTTCTCTCCGCCGACGTCGACTACCCCCGCAAGCTCGAGAGCGCCGGTTTGACCGTGCCCGGGTCGCTCGTGCTCTATGCGAAGGGCGAGCTCGCGGTCTGGGCGCCGCGCGCGTCGGGCATGGACACGACCGCAGGGTTGAACGTGCTGCTCGACGACCGCATACGGAGGATCGCGATTGCGAATCCTGAGCACGCGCCGTACGGCCGCGCGGCTGTCCGGGCGCTGACCTCAGCCCACCTCTACGATCGACTGAAGCCGCGGCTCGTATTCGGCGAGAACGTGTCGCAGGCCGCGCAGTTCGTGCAGTCGGGCAACGCCGAAGCCGGAATCCTTCCGCTTTCACTCGCGAAGTCTCTTGAACCGACCGGTACGTACGCCGTCGTTCCGCCGGTGCTCTATCCGGCAATTCAGCAGGCCGCCGTCGTACTGAAGAGAACGCGCGAAGCGGCTGCCGCGCGCGCGTTCGTCGACTTTCTTCAGACGCGAGAAGCGGCGGACATCCTCGCGCAGGCGGGGTTCACGCGCTAGCCATGGACTGGACCGCCGTCGCGCTGAGTCTCCGGCTGGCGCTTATCGTCTCGCTCGTCCTCCTCGTCTTCGCGCTCCCGCTCGCCTACTGGATTACGTTCTCGCGCTGGCGCGGCAAGTTCCTCGTCGAGGCCGTCGTCTCACTGCCGCTGGTCCTGCCGCCGACGGTGCTCGGCTTCTACGTGCTGGTCGCCATTGGATCGCGCAGTCCGATCGGCCGCCTGTGGGAACGGTGGACAGGCCACGGCCTCGCGTTCACGTTCGAGTCGCTGGTGATCGCGTCGATCATCTACAGCCTGCCCTTCGCCGTGCAGCCAATCGCCGCCTCGTTCGCGCAGCTCGATACGGGCCTCGTCGACGCCGCCGCGACGCTCGGCGCTTCCGGGTGGCGCACGTTCACGCGCGTCATCGTGCCCTTGTCGATTCCGGGCATCGTCGCCGGCGTCGTCCTGAGCTTCGCGCACACGATCGGCGAGTTCGGCGTCGTCCTGATGGTCGGCGGCAACCTGCCGGGGATCACCCGGACCGTGTCCATCTCGGTATATGACCAGGTGGAGGCGCTGCAGTACGGCGCCGCCAACGCGACGTCGCTGTCGCTGCTGGCGTTCTCGTTCGTCATTCTCGCGATCGTCTACGCGCTGATGCGCCGGCCGTGGTCGGTGACGGCGGTCTCATGAGTCTCGCCGCCACCATCCGGAAGCGGGTGTCCGACGCATTCGCGCTCGATGTGTCGATTTCCGTGCCCGCGGGTGTGACGATTCTCTTCGGTGCCTCGGGCTCGGGAAAGAGCACGGTGCTGCGCGCCGTCGCCGGCCTCCTCCGTCCCGATGCGGGCTCCATTACCGTCGGCTCGCGCGTGCTGTTCGACAGGAACGGCGGCATCGACGTGCCCGCGCGCGACCGTCACGTCGGGTACGTCTTTCAGCATCTGGCGCTCTTCCCGCACCTCACCGTCGAAGAGAACCTGATGTTCGGACTGCAGGATCAGACGCAGGACGCGCGCCGGCGTAAAGTCCGTGCGATCGCGGCATCGTTCAAGATCGATCACCTGCTTTCCCGGCGTCCCGCGCAGACGTCCGGCGGCGAACGCCAGCGGACGGCGCTCGCGCGGTCGCTCGTCACGAATCCGTCGGCGCTCCTGCTCGACGAACCGCTGTCCGCGCTCGATCACCCGACGCAGTCGCTCATCATCGACGACCTGCGCCGCTGGAACGCCGAGCACCAGATTCCGATTCTCTACGTCACGCACTCGCACCGCGAAGTCTTCGCCCTCGGCGATCGCGTCGTCGTCCTCCACAACGGCAGTGTGGCGGCCGCAGGCACGCCGCACGACGTCCTCGAGATGCCCGAGCAGGCGTCGCTCGCCCAGCTCGCGGGATTTGAGAACGTGATGGAAGCCGCGGTGCTCGCGCGGAAGATGGACGCCGGAACGATGCACTGCCGGCTGACCGGCTCGCAAGTGGAGCTCGAGGTACCGCTGGCGCATGGATCGGGCCTGCCGCTGATTCAGATCGCCATCCGCGCCGGCGACATCCTGCTCGCGACCGAACCGCCGCGCGGCCTCAGCGCGCGCAACATCCTGCGCGGACGCCTGCTGTCGCTCACCCGCGACGGCGCCGCGATGGTCGCGGTCGTCGACTGCGGCACGTCGTTCGTGGTGCACCTCACGCCGTCGGCCGCCGACGGACTCGGCCTGGCGATCGGACAGGACGTCTGGCTCGTGATCAAAACGTACTCCTGTCGCGTGGCTGCGTGATATGGCTCAGCTGACCGTTCGTGCCGCTGCCGCACGCCTTGGCGTCGGCTACTCGACACTGAAGCAGTGGATTTATCAGGGACGCGTCAGGACGACGCAGACCGCGGGCGGGCACCATCGCGTCGCCGACGCTGAAATCGACCGCCTGACGACGCGCAGGGAGCCTGCCGCGCGGGTCCCGGCGCGGCCGGCGACATCCCCCGGCCTCATCGTCTCGCTGAGCGGCCGCAACCGTCTCCACGGGTTCGTTGACGAGGTCCGCATCGACGGCCTGCTCGGCCAGGTGCGGCTGCGCATCGGCGATCAGACGCTGACCGCGGTGATTACCGCCGACGCCATTAAGGAACTGAGGCTCCGTCGCGGAGAAGACGCCGTCGCCATCATCAAGTCCACGGAAGTCATGATTGCAAGAGAAGCGGAAATTCCTTCGCCACGAACGCGGCGAAAGAGCCGACGTTAGCGGTGTCCGCGCACGGCATCGATCGTGCACCAGCGAGTTGGCGTGAAGTGCTTTCGCTCTCGTTTGCTTCTCTCCGCCGCGGTCGCCGCAGCGGTCGTCACCTTCGGGGAAACCCGCGGCACCGCCGTGGAAAAACTGCAGCTTCAGGTCACGCCCGCGGTCAGCATGGCTCCCGCCTCGGTCGTCGTGCGCGTCATCGTCGAACGCGATGCCGCCAACCGCGAGCTCGAGATCGTCGCCGACTCGGACAGCTTCTACCGGCGGACTGTGGTGGATCTGGACGGCGAACAGGCGCCGAAGGTGAATGAGCTCCGGCTGAACGACGTCCCCGGCGGTGAATATGAAGTGACCGCGACGCTCTATGACGCGAACGGCGTGCGCACCAACGCGCGCCGGACGCTGATGGTGATGACGTTAGCCGACCGGCCGTAGCCTACTTCGCGGGCTTCGGTGTTTCCTCGTCGAGCCTGCTGCCAGGCCCGCCGTCGCCCTGCGACCCGCCGTACACGGACCGCCCGTCAGGCAACGTCACCCGCCGCGCGTCGATCAGATGTGAGCCGTCGCGCGCCATGTAGCCGTCGACGACGAGCGTGTCGCCGAGTTTGAGATCGCCGCGCTTGAACCCGCGGCGCGACAGCGCGCCCGGGCCGCCGCCTTCACACGCCCAGTTCACCACGTTGCCGCCGTCGTCCTTCACGTCCAGATAGAAGAACGCGTGCGGGTTCGTCCACGACACCTTCGTGATGGTGCCGACGAGCCGGATCGGCTTCTGCGCGTCGAATTCGGCGGCAAAGGAATGGTGCGCCGAGACGCTGACAGCGCCGGCCAGTATGGATGCGGCGACGGCAAGTGTGGCTTTCATATGAGGTGGATTCATTCTACACTTCGGCGCATGAAGCGCTTCATCTTTGCGGCGATGTCGATCCTCGCCGTGAGCACCGTCGTCATCGCTCAGGCAAAGAAGCCGGTCCCGCGGCTGGCCGACGGGCATCCGGACTTCAACGGCTACTGGAAAGGCATGCGCA
>DATNBT010000385.1:0-3080 GCA_035571855.1 Vicinamibacterales bacterium | reverse complement strand
GCAGACGTGGACGAACGTCAGCTTCACGGCGACGCTGGGCGCCGGCGTGCAGCAGATGACGCTCATGGCCGACGGCGGCGGATACAACGTCGACTACGTCACCGTGTCGTCAGGCGGTTCGGGAAGTTCGAGTTCGGGAGTTTCGAGCGTCGTGAGCGCGCCGAGTTCGTCTGGCGGGACGACGCTGCCGGTCGTGGCATGGAACATCCAGATCAACGATGGCTCCGACGCGCACGCGCGGCTCGCCATGGACATGCTGGTCTCGAGCGGTCCGCGTCCCGAAGTGATCGTGATCGAAGAAGCGTACCAGTCCCTGCTCGGCACCTACATCGACGAACTGCAGAAGCAGACGGGACAGACCTGGTACGGCGTCTTCGGGACGGAGTGCGCCCCCGGCCAGTGGAACGGCAGCTCGTGCAACAGCCAGTGGTATCAGGGCGTCGGCATCTTCTCGACACATCGGATCACGAGCACCAGCTCGAAGCTGTTCCCCTATCCGGATTGCTGGAGCTCGGCTCGCGTGGGGCTGCGCGCGCAGATCGATCTGAACGGCCTGCCCGTGCAGGTGTTCGCGACGCACCTGCAGACCGGCGGCTGTTCCAACGACGCGCAGCTGCGCTACAACTCCATGCGCGATCTGAAGGCGTGGGCGAGCAACTACTCCGCGCCGCAGATCGTCGCCGGCGACTTCAACGCCGACCCCGACCAGATCGACACGACGTCGGGCATGTCGCCCAACTTCGTCGACTCGTGGTTCGTCGCCGGCCAGGGCTCGCGCTTCACGGCGCTCGGCCCGAATCCGTCGATGAAGCTCGACTACTGGTTCTCGGATGCGAGCGGCCGCGCGACGGCGCAGACGAGCATCGTGAACTTCGGCACCGGATCCGTGTCTGATCACTATCCGATTGAAGCCACGTTCGTCGTGAGGTAGCGATCTCAGATGTCGCCGCGTCTGGCCGAGTCGATCAGGTAATCGCAGGATCGGCCGGCCAGCGCGAGCATCGTCAGCGTGGGATTCTGAACGCCCTGCGTGACGAAACACGATCCGTCCATCACGAAGAGATTTCTGACGTCCCAGCTCTGACAGAAGCCGTTGAGCACGCCGGTCTGCGGGGTGCGGCTCATACGCGCGGTGCCGACCTCGTGGCTCGCCATGCCGGGAGCCGACGGGATCGTGTTGGACTTCCAGATCCTGAAACCCGCCGCGGTCATCATCGCCGGAGCCTCGCCCGCCGCGTCGCGCAGCATCGCGCGGTCGTTCTCGCCCAGACTGCACACGACGTTCGCCGCCGGCACGCCCCACGCGTCCTTCACGTCGGGATCGAGCGTCACGCGGTTGTCGGCGTGGGGGAGCATCTCACCGAACACGGTGAAGCCGCATTGCCCGCCCTCCGTGAACACCTGGACGCCGTAGCCGCGCACGAACGGCACGCCGTTCGCGTGGACGTTCCGGAACTGCGGGATGTATCCCCACGCCGCCGGCCGTCGATCCTTTTCGTCGATCGGCACGTCGCCGTTGACGCCGGCGAGATGCAGGTGGTCCATCAGAAAGCGTCCGAGCAGCCCTGACGAATTGCCGAGTCCCGCCGGGTGCTGCGGTGTCGCGGAGGCAAGCAGCAGCCGCGCCGACTCGATGGACGACGCGCAGAGCACGACGATGCGCGCGTGCGCTTCCTTCGGCCGGCGCGTCCAGCGATCCACGTAGCGAACGCCGCTGGCGCGGCCCGTCCGCGTATCGGTGAGGACGTGCGTCACGATCGCGTTCGTCCGCAGCGTCGTCCTGCCCGTGCGGACGGCGTCGTGAATGGGCACGGGAGGAGCCGCCGTCCGGCACGGGATGGCCTGCCGGTCGGCCCACGTGCGCCGCAGGCCGGCCGCAAGCATCGCGATCGTCGGCGGCGGCGCGGTTTCTTCGGCGAGCACGGAGTCGGGAAGCTGCGGCAGCCCGTCGCGCGTCCCGCGCAGCTGCATCCATCGCTCGACGCGCTCGTAGTACGGCTCGAGATCCGCGAACCCAATCGGCCAGGACTCGCTGGCACCGTCGCGCTCGCCGGCTTTGAAGTCGAGATCGGAGAAGCGGTAGAACTGCAGGCCGTGGCGCCGGACGGTCATGCGTCCGCCGACGCGCCGGCATCGCAGCCAGACGAACGGTCGATCGGGATCGGTCGTGCACGGCTGCATCTCGTCGTCCACGAACGCGTGCGGATCGGTCGGCCACGCGTAGCAGCTCGACTGGACGCGCTGCCGCCGGACGGCGGCGGGATCTTCCTCGATGCGATAACCCAGGCGCCGCCGCGCGGCGTCATACGCCGCGAGCGTGCGGCTCTCGATGGACGGTTTGCCCGCCTCGAGCACGAGCACGCGAAGTCCGGCTTCGCTCAGAGTCTTTGCGGCATAGCCGCCGGTCGGTCCGGATCCGATGATGACGGCGTCGTAGCGCGTCATGACGCCAGTCGCGAGTGGGCGTATCGCCGCTCGAGCCATTCGAGGCTGCGCTGCACGCCCTCGGCGAACGACACGGGCGGGACGTACCCCATCGTGCGAACGGCCTTGTCGTGCGGCAGGCGCCACCGGCATCGCTGCAGATCCGCAATCTCCGCGGGGACGTCCGCCGCCGTCGGCACCGACGGCGGCGCCGCGAGGATCGGCGACGCGACAGGTTCTTCACGCGGGCTCGCCTGCCGCCTGACGATCCGCAGCGCACGCCTGACGGCGTCCTTGGCCCCTTGCGGCAGCGCCTTGCGGATCGTTCGAGCGACGTCGGACGCCAGCAGGGGATTGATGTATGCCTGTCTGATCGTCGGCCGTCGCTCGGGCGGCGAGACGCTCGGCACGGCGTCGAAATCCACGCCGCACGCGTCCGCGATCGGCCGGTACAGGTCCGACCAGCGGACGGCTTCCTCATCGCCGAGCAGAAACGCTTCGCCGTCGACGCTCGGCGCGTCCAGCGCGAGCGCCACCGCATATGACAGGTTGTCGACGTAGATGCTGTTGCACACGCCCGCCGCGCCGTCGACCACGTACGCCGTTCCGTTCTGCAGTCGATCCGCGAAGTCGAAGACCCAGCGTGAGCCGGGTCC